>DAIOVT010000272.1:0-5604 GCA_036758885.1 Kineosporiaceae bacterium | reverse complement strand
GGCGCCCCGGGCCCGCCTCCCCCGACGAGGCCGGGCCGGTGAGTTCGTCGTGCGTACGGTGCGCCCGCTGAAGCTTGTCGAGCAGCCCGGACTCGTCGACGATCAGCCCCCGATGCTTCGGCGCGATGGTGCTCAACCGTGCCTCTTCGCTCAGCAGCCGGGCGTAGGACTGCTCACGTAGCGCCGGATCGGTCTCGTAGTTCAGATCGAGGTAGTTGTCGACGTGGTGACGAACGTTGTTGATCAGCGTTCGGGCCTTGCCCCGGGGTGAGTAGAGCGAGAGCAGAACGGTCACCACCAGGGTGGCGATGATGATCGTCAGCGAGACCTGGGTGGAGACCTCGACCACCTTGACCGGTTCACCGTCGTTGATCAGGGGCACGTTGTTCTCGTGCAGCGCGTGCAGCACCAGCTTGATACCGATGAAGCCGAGGATCACCGCCAGCCCGTAGGACAGGTAGATCAGCCGGTCCAGCAGTCCGTCGAGCAGGAAGTAGAGCTGCCGCAGACCCATCAGGGAGAAGGCGGTGGCGGTGAACACGATGAACGTGCTCTGGGTGAGACCGAAGATCGCCGGGATCGAGTCGAGCGCGAAGAGGATGTCGGTCCCGCCGATGGCGACCATCACCAGCATCATCGGCGTCATCAACCGGCGTCCGTCGACCCGGGTGAACAACCGGTCACCGTCGTAGCCGTCAGAGGTGCGGATGAACCGCCGGGCCAGCCTGATGATGAAGTTGTCGCCGGAATGCGCGTCCTCGCTGCTCTCGCCCTTGAGCAGGTTGCCTGCGGTCAGCAACAGGATGATGCCGAAGATGTAGAAGACCCAGGCGAACGCCGAGATCAGTGCCGCGCCGACCGCGATGAACGCGCCCCGGGCGATCAGCGAGAAGACGATGCCGAACAGCAGCACCTTCTGCTGGTAGGCCCTGGGTACCGCGAAACTGCTCATGATGATCAGGAAGACGAACAGATTGTCGACGCTGAGTGCCTTCTCGGTGATGTACCCGGCGAAGTACTCGAACCCGTACTCCGAGCCACCGAAGATCCAGACCCCGACACCGAACAGGATGGCGATCCCGATGTAGATCGCCGACCAGGTCGCCGCCTCCCGCAGGGTCGGGGTGTGCGCCTGCCGCACATGGAAGAAGAAGTCGAAGGCGAGCAACGCCACGATCCCCGCGATGGTCAGCCACCACACCCACGCCGCGACGTCCACACACGCTCCGTTTCTGGTTCACCTTGGTTCTGTCACTCTCCGACACCAGGACCAGCGTTCGGAGCCGCCGCACAGTTCCGGCACAGCAAGAACCTGCCATACCTGTCGTTCGCATGCCGCGACGCGCGAGGCCGCGAAACGCCCGGGGCCCGGGCCGGAGTGCCGCTCAGCCACGTGCGACTCAGTCACGTCCGACTCAGTCACGTGCGACTCAGACACGTCCGACTCAGACACGTCCGGGCGTCAGGGCATGCTCGATCAGCCCGGCCAGCCCGGAAGCGTCCAGAAGATCGACGGGGGCGACGGTGGATCCGGTCGAGGCGTAGTAGAAGGCGGCGCTCACCCGGGCCGGGTCGATCCCCCGCAACTCGGCCCAGGCCAGCCGGTACACCGCGAGCTGCACCGCTGCCGCCGCCCGGTCTGCCGGGTCGGCCGGTGGGGCGCCGGTCTTCCAGTCGACCAGTTGCCAGCGTTCGTCGTCCGGATCGTTGAGTCCTTCGAAGGCCGCCGTGTCGGCACCTGCCGCGTCCACCCGGAAGACCGCGTCGATGCGTCCGCGGGCCATGATGTCGGCCACCGGCGTCTCCACCGAGACCTCGACCGCGTACGGCATGCGCCGCGACCACGGCGAGACCATGAACCGCTCCTGCAGGCGGGCGAGGTCGGCGTCGACGATCACCTCGTCGTAAGCGCCCGGCAGGTCGTCGAGGTCGATCAGGGCGGCATCGGCGAAGTACTTCTCCAGCCAGGCGTGGAACGTCGACCCTCGTCGGGTGGCCGCGGTCGGCTCCTTGGGCAGTGGACGGCGCAGCGTCTGCGCCAATGCCTGTGGGTCGCGGGCCAGCTGCACCAGCCGCGAGGCGCTCAGCTGTGCCGGCAGGGCGACGTCCCGGGCGCCCGAGCGCTGCGCCGACCGCTCGGCCAGCAGCAGGTCGACCTCGCGGAACCAGCCCTCGACATCGGCCGATTCCGCAGGACCCTGCTCCGGTCGTTCCCGGGCATCGGGTTCTTCGGGTTCATCGGCCTCGAGCCCGGCCAGCGCCGACAGCACCAGCGCAGCGCCGTCCTCGACCTCTGCCCGACGGCCCGCCAGCGGGTCGAGCGGCCAGCCGATCGCCCGGTGACGTTCCTCGCGCGGGTTCTCGGCGCCGTCGGCGGTCTCGTGCCAGCCGAGCACAGTGATCCGGGCGCCCGTTGCCTGAGTGTCGGCCCCGGCCCCGGGCTCGGCACCGGAAACGGGCCCGGCGGCCGACTCGAGGGCCAGGTCGGCGATCTCGGTGAGGAAGCGCGACGGCTTGCGCACCGTGCTGCCCTCGCCCCAGGCCGCGCCCGAGAGCAGCAGGGTGCTGCGGGCCCGGGTGAACGCCACATAGGCGAGACGGCGTTCCTCGGCCAGCAGGTGCTCCCCCGCCTCGACCCGGAACTCGGCGAACCTCGCGGTGAGCTCCTTCTGGGTCGTGGCTGAGCGAAACCTCCACTGCGGCAACGATTCCGCGTCGCCTCGTATCGGGTAGGGCACCGCCGAGAGCTCCGACAACCAGGCCTTCGAACCGGACGGCGCCCGGCCGGACTTGCCGTTCGGGAAGGTCCCCTCGGTCAGTCCGGGCACCGCGACGACGTCCCACTCCAGCCCCTGGCGGCATGCACGGTGAGGATCTGCACGGCATCGGCGCGGACCGCCGCGACCGGGGCCTCGAGCCCTCGTTCCTCCTCCTCGGCGGCGTCCAGCCAGGCGAGGAAGGCGCCCAGCCCAGGCCCGGACCGCTCCGCGAACGAGGCGGCCACGTCGATGAAGGCGTCGAGGTTGGCCCGCGCCGCCGCCGGGGACCGGCCAGGTACCGCGGCGACCTCGATGTCGAGCAGCAGGGCGCGCTGCACCTCGGCCACCAGGTCGGGCAGGGCGAGCGAGGTGCGCCGGCGCAGTTGCCGCAGCAGCACCGCCAACCGGGCCAGCCGATCCCGGCCGACCGGGGAGATCAACCGCCCCGCCGGATCGTCCCAGTCCTGGGCCGGCAATGCGTCGAGCGCCTCGACCAGCGAGATCTCGTCGACCTGGTCGAGTGCGGCATGGGCGGGCAGCGACCGGCCGCGTTCCCGCGCAGAGCCTCCGGCGGCCAGCCGCCGGGCCCAGACGCCGAGTGCGTTGAGATCGGCCGCGCCGATCCGTTGGGCAGCACCGGTGAGCAGCCGCATCAGCGAGTCGCCGCGGCTGGGGTCGTGCAGTACCTCCAGCGCGGCCCGCAGGTCGGCCACCTCGGGCACGTGCAGGAGCCCGCCCAGACCGACCACCTCGACCGGTAGGCCGCGGCCGCGCAGAGCGGCCTCGACGAGCGGGAACTGCGAACGCACCCGGCAGAGCACCGCCGCGGACCGGCCGGCCCGCCAGGCCGACTCCATCGCGTCGGCCACGCCTGCCGCCTCGTCCTCCACCGTGGCGTGCCAGACCGCGTTCACCAGACCCGCTCCGACCCCGGGCCGGGCCTCGAGCGCCGGCACCCGCACCTGGGCCATCGGCGAACCGGGATCGACCCAGTCGGGCGCCGTCCGCAGTGGCTCGGCCACCCGGTTGGCCGCGATCAGCACGCCCTGGTCGTTGCGCCAGCTCGTGGAGAGGTGGCAGGTGTCGGCGACGGCGCCGTCCGCGCGAGGGAAGTCGACCGGGAACCGTTGCAGGTTGCCGGCCGACGCGCCCCGCCAGCCGTAGATCGACTGATGCGGGTCGCCGACGGCGGTGACCGGGTGGCCCCGGCCGAAGAGCGAACGGAGCAGCACCAGTTGGGCGTGGCTGGTGTCCTGGAACTCGTCGAGCAGTACGGCGCCGAAGCGCTCCCGCTCGGCGGCGGCCACCTCGGGCACCTCGGCGGCCAGCCGCGCCGCCAGCGCCACCTGGTCGCCGAAGTCGAGCCAGCCGTTCTCGCGCTTGCGGCGCAGGTAGGCCTCGACGATCGGCAGCAGCTGCCTGCGGGCGGCGACGCGGCCGAGAACCTCACGCACGTCACGGCTCGGGGCACCCGGCGCGGCGGCACCGGGTGTGGCCGGCAACCGTGCGACGTGGTCGATCACCTCCCCGAGCACCGCGTCGACCTGCCCCGTGCTGATCAGATGCTCGGAGCACTCGCCGGCCAGGCCCAGCACCGCCGCCACCACGGTGCCCATCGCCGAGTCGACGTCGGACATGTCGCCGTCCCAGCCCTCGACCAGATCGGCCACCAGCTGCCAGGCGCCGGCATCGCCGAGCAGCCGGGTGTCGGTGTCGATGCCGAGCCGCAGCCCGTGGTCGGCGACCAGGGCCGCGGCGTAGGCGTGATAGGTCCAGACCGACACCGGCTCTTCGTCGTGACCTCCGATTCCCTTGCGCCGCAGGCTGTTCAGCCGCACCCGGATCCGCTCGCCGAGTTCGGTGGCCGCCTTGCGGGTGAAGGTCAGACCGAGTATCCGCTCGGGCGGCAGGATCTCGTTGGCGACCAGGTGCACCACCCGGCCGGCCATGGTCTCGGTCTTGCCCGACCCGGCGCCGGCGACCACCAGCAGCGGGTCGCCGGGGGCGGCCTCGATCACCGCCGTCTGTTCCCCGGTCGGCCGTGGCCGGTCGAGCAGCCGGGCGACGAACCGTGCGCTGCGCTCACCCGGCGCGGGCAACCGGGCGGGGAGAACCGGCGACGCAGCTCCCGCCGGAGACCCCTCACCGGCCGGTGGTCCGCCCGCTGCGACGACGGCCGGGGCCGACGCCGGACCCTCAGCCGGGCCCGCGGCCGGAGCGGCAGCCGGCTCGGTGACCGCTGCCTCGTCGTCCGGGCCCAGGTCGAGGGTGAGCTGCTCGCCGGGGCCGGTCACGGCGTCACCTGCTGCAGTCGTCCGGATGTGGTCACGAACCCACCTGCCGGCCCTCGAGCTGCGCGGGACAGCTGCGCCGGACGTCGCAGGTGTGGCAGCGAGGGTTGATGGTGGCGCTGAACTGCGACCCGGCCATCCCCTCGGCGACCCGCTCGACGAGTTCGGCCGCCCAGTCGGGGTCGGCGTCGTCCTGCAGCGGCCGCTGCCTCTGCACGCCCACCCGTTTGGTGGTGCCGCCGAGCTGCACCAGCGCGGCTCCCGCGCTCTCGTCACCGCTCGACCGGATCGCCAACTGGTAGGCACCGAGCTGGGCATGATGGTCGATCTCGCTGTTGGCGGGCTTGGTCCTGCCGGTCTTCAGATCGGCCACGAAGACCCGCCCGTCGGCGTCCTTCTCCAGCCGGTCGACGGCCCCGCGGATCTCGGCCCGGCCGATGCGGGCGGAGATCGGCATCTCGGTGCCGACCAACTCGCGTCGCTCGGCCTTGGCCTCCTGTACGTACTGGGCGAACGCGGTCAGCATCTTCTCGGCCCGCTGCCGCATGGTGTCC
>DAIOVT010000271.1:2351-5621 GCA_036758885.1 Kineosporiaceae bacterium | reverse complement strand
ACCGCGACCAGGCGATCCTGGCCCGCCGTCCCGCCTGCCCCCGGGTGTTCATGCTCGGTCCGGTGCTGGTGTTCCCGCTCGCCGTGCTGTTCGCCTCGGAGCACACCCGGCCCACGGGCTGGCCGCTGGTGCTGATGGCCGCCCTGATCGGGCTGGCCGTCTGCCTGGCCACCGGTGCCGGACGCCGGCTGCACGCGCTGATGGTGCGCCGTCAGCTGGAGAAGGGCCGGGGGCTGGTGCGCGCCGTGGTGATGGGCTCGGCCGACGAGGTCTCCCGCACCGTCTGCATGCTGGACGACGACCCCCGCTTCGGGCTGGTCGCGGTCGGGGCGCTGCTGCCGGTGCTCGACCTGCGCGACCGCCCGGCCGATCACGACATCGCTCATCACGACATGGCCCATCACGAACTTGCCGGTCACGAGCTTGATCGTGAACCGGGTCAGGGTTCGGGCCAGGGCTGGGAGCAGGCCGGGCCCGCCCGGCCCGCCGAGGTGGCCGCCGCCGAGGACCTGCGGCCGTCCGACATCCAGGGACTGCTCACCGGTCTGGACGCCGACTGTCTGGTGATGGCGGGTGGTCCGCGGGACTCGGAGGCCGGCCGGACGATCACCGAGGCGCTCACCGGCGTCCGTGCCACGCTGCTGGTCAGCCGTTCGGAAGGCCCCGCCCGCAGCCGGATGAACACCGTGCGGAGCAGTACCGACCGCCGCGGGTCGCTGCTGCTCAGCCCGCAGTGACCCATCTCGCCCGCCGGGTCGGCTGCATCTCCTGTCGTTGAGGTAGGCTTTCCCGGCCGGTGACGCCGGGTCGACGGCGCGGTCGTTGCGTCACTCCCCACCATCGACCCACCCACCGGAGGCTCCGATGACTGCACCGATCGACGGCGACCTCGCCCGGTCGACCGACCCCGTTCTGGCCCGCCGCCTCGCCGAGGCCGCCGGCGAGGTGCTGTTGCGGGTGCGCGAGGGCGGTCTGACCGGCCGTGACCTCAAGGACGCCGGCGACGCCGCCGCGCAGGTGCGGCTGGCCGAGTTGCTGGCCGCCGCCCGGCCGCAGGACGCGGTGCTCTCCGAGGAAGCCGCCGACGACCACGCCCGGCTGGACGCCTCGCGGGTGTGGATCATCGACCCGTTGGACGGCACCCGTGAGTTCTCCGAACCCGGCCGCAGCGACTGGGCGGTGCATGTGGCGCTGTGGCAGGACGGCGACCTGGTCGCCGGGGCGGTCGCGCTACCGGCCGCGGGCGTCTGTTACGGCACCGACTCGCCGCCGGTACTGCCCGAGCCGCTTCCCGGATCCGTCGCCGCACAGGGGAGATTGCGGCTGGCGGTGAGCCGGACGCGTCCGCCGGAGTTCGTCGCCGCGCTGGCCGAGAAGATCGGTGCCGAACTGGTGCCGATGGGGTCGGCGGGGGTGAAGTGCGCCTCGGTGTGGCGTGGCGAGTCCGACGCCTACGTGCACGCCGGCGGCCAGTTCGAGTGGGACTCGGCCGCACCGGTCGCGGTGGCCCGGGCCGCGGGGCTGTACACCAGCCGCATCGACGGCAGCCCGCTGGAATACAACCGGGCCGATCCGCGCTTGCCCGACCTACTCGTGACCCGCCCCGAACATGCCGATGCTCTGCTGAAGAGCATCGCCGACCTGAAGTGATCGAACTTGCATCGGGGCGGTACAAACCCAGACAGTTCAGACTCGAGCAGTCCAGACCGTGACACCCAGACCGTGACACCCAGACCGTGACACCCAGACCGTGACACCCAGACCGTGACGTCGCACTGAAAGACATGATCCGATGAGCGAACCCGCAAGCGCGATTCATGAGTTGATCCATGAGTATCGACTCTCCGAGCTGTCGATGCTCGAGGCCGAGTCGATCCACATCATCCGCGAGGTGGTCGCCGAACTCGAGCGGCCGGTGCTGCTGTTCTCCGGCGGCAAGGACTCGATCGTGATGCTGCGGCTGGCGGAGAAGGCCTTCTGGCCGGCCCGGATCCCGTTCCCGGTGCTGCACGTCGACACCGGGCACAACTTCGCCGAGGTGCTCGAGTACCGCGACAAGCGGGTCGCCGAACTGGGTGTGCAGCTGATCGTGGCCAGTGTCGAGGAGGCGATCGCGGCCGGCACGGTCGACGAACTGCCGGACGGCACCCGCAACCGGATCCAGACCCCGGTGCTGCTCGAGGCGCTGGAGAAGCACGCCTTCACCGCCGCGTTCGGTGGTGCCCGCCGCGACGAGGACAAGGCCCGGGCCAAGGAGCGGGTGTTCTCCTTCCGCGACGACTTCGGCCAGTGGGACCCGAAGAACCAGCGGCCGGAGCTGTGGTCGCTGTACAACGGCCGGATCCACCTGGGCGAGTCGATCCGGGTGTTCCCGTTGTCGAACTGGACCGAGCTGGACATCTGGCAGTACGTCAAGCGTGAGGGCATCGAACTGCCCAGCATCTACTTCGCGCACGAGCGTGAGGTGTTCGACCGCGGCGGCATGCTCTACGCCGACCACGAGTACTGCCGACCCAAGGCCGGCGAGGAGTTGTTCACCGAGCGGGTGCGCTACCGCACGGTGGGCGACGCCAGCCTGACCGCCGCCGTCCGTAGTGACGCCGATGATCTCGACAAGATCATCGCCGAGGTCGCCACCACCCGGGTGACCGAGCGTGGCGCCACCCGCGGGGACGACAAGTTCAGCGAGGCCGCCATGGAGGACCGCAAGCGAGAGGGCTACTTCTGATGGACATGCTGCGGTTCGCCACCGCCGGATCGGTGGACGACGGCAAGAGCACCCTGATCGGCCGGCTGCTGTACGACTCGAAGTCGGTCTTCGCCGACCAGTTGGACGCCGTCGAGCAGGCCAGCGCCCGCATGGGTGACGACTACGTCAACCTCGCGCTGCTCACCGACGGTCTTCGCGCAGAACGCGAGCAGGGCATCACCATCGATGTCGCCTATCGCTATTTCGCCACGGCGAGAAGGAAATTCATCATCGCCGACACCCCGGGGCACATCCAGTACACCCGCAACATGGTGACCGGTGCCTCGACCGCCGACCTGGCGATCATCCTGGTGGACGCGCGCAAGGGACTGGTCGAGCAGAGCCGCCGGCACGCGTTCATCGCCACCCTGCTGCGGGTGCCGCACCTGGTGCTCGCGGTGAACAAGATGGACCTGGTCGACTACTCGCGCGAGGTCTTCGAGAGCATCAGCGACGAGTTCAACCGGTTCGCCACCAAGCTCGACATCGCCGATCTGACCGTCATCCCGATCTCGGCGCTG
>DAIOVT010000271.1:0-2341 GCA_036758885.1 Kineosporiaceae bacterium | reverse complement strand
GAACGGTGACAACATCGTCACCCGGTCGACCAAGACGCCCTGGTACGACGGCCCCTCGCTGCTGCACCACCTCGAGCACGTGCACGTCTCCAGCGACCGCAACCTGGTCGACGCCCGGTTCCCGGTGCAGTACGTGATCCGGCCGCAGTCGCAGAGCACTCTCGACTACCGCGGCTACGCGGGCACCATCGCCTCGGGCGTGTTCAAGCCGGGTGACGAGATCGTCGTGCTGCCATCGGGTTTCACCTCGCGGATCGCCTCGATCGAGACCATGGACGGCGAGATCGACGAGGCCTTCCCGCCGATGGCGGTGACCATCCGGCTGAACGACGAGATCGACATCAGCCGCGGCGACATGATCTGCCGGCCGAACAACTCCCCGATGGTCACCCAGGACGTCGAGGCGATGGTCTGCTGGATGAGCGACAAGCCATTGCGCAAGGGCGCCAAACTGGCGCTGAAGCACACCACCAAATCGGTGCGCACCCTGGTCAAGGACCTGCGTTACGGGCTGGACATCAACACCCTGCACCGCGACGAGTCCAAGACCGAGCTGGGGCTGAACGAGATCGGCCGGGTCAAGCTGCGCACCACCGGTCCGTTGTTCGCCGACCCGTACCGGCGCAACCGGCACACCGGGTCGTTCGTGCTGATCGACGAGGCCACCAACGTCACCGCCGGTGCCGGCATGATCCTGCAGCCCTGATCCCGGCCACCCGATCCTGGCCACCCGATCCTGAAGGCCGCCTAAGGCCGCGGCGCTCGCCGTCCGATACCTGATCCGAAGGTCCCGGCAAGGGGCCGTGAGGACGGTGGGTATCGGTGTCTGTCTCGAGTTCGGTCTCCGGGCTGAAACTGTTGCTGGTGTGTTCCAGTGGTGGGCACCTGGCGCAGTTGGCCGCGCTGGGGCCGTGGAGCCAGGGGCACCGGCGGCGCTGGGTCTGTTTCGACACCCCCGACGCGATCAGCATCCTGGCCGGCGAGGACGTGCTCTGGGCGCATCACCCGACCACCCGGAACGTCCCGAACCTGTTGCGCAACAGCGTGTTGGCGCTGCGCGAGCTGGTCCGGCGCCGTCCCGACGTGGTGATCTCCACCGGTGCCGGGGTGGCGGTTCCGTTCTTCGTGGTGGCCAAGCTGTTGCGCATCCCGACGCTCTTCCTCGAGGTCTACGACCGCATCGACTCGCCGACGCTCACCGGACGTCTTGTACGACCGTTCAGTGACGCCGTGCTGGTGCAGTGGGAGGAGCAACGCACCCTCTACCGCGGTGCCGACGTGGTCGGGTGTGTGCTGTGAGCGCGCGTCACGGCGGCCGCACCATGTTCGTGACCGTGGGCACCGACCATCACCACTTCGAGCGGCTGATCGGCTGGGCCGAGCGCTGGGCGCAGCGGGCGCAGGAGTGGGACGTGCGCATCCAGCACGGCAGCACCCGGGCGCCGGTGGCGGGCACCGGGTTCGACTTCTGTTCGCGCGACCGGCTCGAGGAACTGCTGGCCGGCGCCGACGTCGTGGTCAGCCACGGCGGCCCGGCGACGATCACCGAGGCGCGCCGGTTCGGGCACGTTCCGGTGGTGCTGGCGCGTGACCCGCACCGCGGCGAGCACGTGGACAACCATCAGCAGCTGTTCGTGCAGCGCATGGCGCAGTCCGGTCTGGTGCAGGCGGTCGCCACCGAGGACGAGTTCCTGGCCGCCGTCGTCACCCAGTCGTATCTGCCCCGCCAGCGCGGTGCTTCGCCGGACGAGGTGCCCCCGGGAGTCTTCCGGGTGGGCCGGGCCGCCGAGGAGCTGGTGGCGCGGCGCCGAAATCGGCGATTCGGCTGACTACTATGCGTGTGGATAAGACTACTTAGAGGCATACTCGCTGGTAATCTGCCAGCGTGTCGAAGACTCAGCAATCTCCTCTCGATCGGCGGAAGCGTCCGCCGGTGGCCGAGATCGCGGTGCTGAGCGCGTCGTCCATGTCTGGCCGGGGCGTGCGCCGGCGCACCGGTACCGACACCGAGGAGATCGACCTGCGCGACGTCCGGCGGGCCAAGCCCGCCCCCGCCGCGGTCAACGAACCCTTCGCCGCCGGGCGCTCGATGCGTCCGCCGGTGGTGCGCGGCCCGATGACCTTGATCGGCGCGCCCATCCCCGGGGCCGACAGCCTCGAAGTGGTCGGGACCCGATGGACGCCGCGGCGTCGCCGCCGGCTGCACCGGCTGCTGCTCACCGTCGCCGCGCTCGCCGCGGCCGGAGTCGTCCTGGCCGCACTGCTGACCGTCGTCCTGGGCTGAGCAAAGATCCGTCCCGTTGGACACGGTCCCGCCGATAGTCGGCGGGACCGTGTCCAA
>DAIOVT010000270.1:0-5691 GCA_036758885.1 Kineosporiaceae bacterium | reverse complement strand
TGGCCGCGAACGGGGCCAAGGTGCTGCACCTGCGCTGCGTCGAGTACGCGCGCCGGTACGGCGTGAAGGTGCATGTGCGCTCCTCGTTCAGTCAGCACGAGGGCACCTGGGTGCAGGGCAGTGACGAACAGGCGAACGACGAATCGGGAGAGACAGGCATGGAGGACGCGATCATCTCCGGGGTCGCGCACGACCGCAGCGAGGCCAAGATCACCGTGGTCGGCGTGCCCGACAAGCCGGGCAAGGCTGCCGCGATCTTCAAGGCCGTCGCGGCCGCCGAGGTCAACCTCGACATGATCGTGCAGAACGTCTCGGCGGCCGCCACCGGCCTGACCGACGTCTCGTTCACGCTGCCGAAGACCGACGGTGAGAAGGCGATCGCCGCACTGTCGGCGGTACAGGCCGAGATCGGGTTCGACTCGCTGCAGTTCGACGACCAGATCGGCAAGGTCTCGCTGATCGGTGCGGGCATGCGCAGCCACCCGGGGGTGTCGGCGAGGTTCTTCGACGCGCTCGCGACGTCCGGGGTGAACATCGGGATGATCAGCACCTCCGAGATCCGGATCTCGGTGGTCACCAGCGCCGACGACGTCGATCTCGCGGTGCGCTCGGTGCACACCGCCTTCGGTCTGGACGCCGACAAGGTCGAAGCCGTGGTCTACGGCGGCACCGGCCGATGAGCCACAAGCCCACCCTCGCCGTCGTCGGGGCGACCGGCACGGTGGGCTCGGTGATGCTCGAACTGCTGTCGATCCGTGAGGACGTGTGGGGCGAGATCCGGCTGATCGCCTCGCCCCGTACCGCCGGCAAGCGACTGATCTGCCGCGACGAGGAACTGATCGTCAGGGCACCCGACCCCGGTGTCTTCGAGGGTGTCGAGGTCGCGTTGTTCGACGTCCCGGACGGCGTCTCGAGCGCGCTGGCGCCGATGGTCGCCCAGCAGGGCGCCGTGGTGGTCGACAACTCCTCGGCGTTCCGCATGGACCCGCAGGTGCCGCTGATCGTGCCGCAGGTGAACGCGGGCCAGGTGCGCCGCCGCACCAAGGGCATCATCGCCAACCCGAACAGCACGACGCTGACGATGATGGACGTGATCGGCGCGCTGCACCGGCGCTGGGGGCTGACCGAACTGGTGGTCTCCTCCTACCAGTCCGCCTCCGGGGCGGGGCAGGCCGGTGTGGACCGGCTCTACGACGAGCTGCAGGTGGTCGCGGGCAACCGCACGCTCGGCCGCACCGCGGGCGACGTCCGCCGGCAGATCGCCGCGCAGCTCGGTGAGAAGACCCCGTTCGACGCGCCGTTGGCGCTCAACGTGGTGCCCTGGGCCGGTGCCCGGCACGAGGAGGGCTGGTCCACCGAGGAACTGAAGGTGCGCAACGAGTCCCGCAAGATCCTCGGGCTGCCGGGGCTCAAGGTCAGTGCCACCTGTGTGCGGGTGCCGGTGGTGGCCGGGCACTCGCTCGCGATCCACGCGGTCTTCCAGGACCGGGTGGACGTCGAGGAGGCACGGCAGACGCTGATCGAGGCCCCCGGGGTGGTGCTGCTGGACGATCCCGACGCCCGCGAGTTCCCCACCCCGGTGGACGTCGCAGGCTCCGACCCGACCTTCGTCGGGCGGTTGCGCCAGTCGGGTGACTTCCCCAACGCGCTGGACATGTTCGTCTGCGGCGACAACCTGCGTAAGGGCGCCGCGCTGAACACGATCGAGATCGCCGAACTCGTCGCCGCGGAGCTGAGTTCCTGATTTCGCCGATGGTTCGGGGTGAACGTCGTCACCGGCCGATCGGGACCTACGGTCTCGTAACTTACTGAGTCGTAGGTTACGCTCCCGTATGTGAGCGCACCCCCATTGGAACGCCCGGCGACGGGCACAGGGATCACCGGCTTCCTGCGCGGAGTGCGTCGGGTGGCGGAGGCCATGGCGACGCCCTTGGTGCCCGAGGACTATCTCGATCTCGTCGACCCGCTGCGATCCGGGGCCGACCTCCGCGGTCGCATCGTCGACGTCCGGCCGGAGACTGCCGACGCGGTCACCGTGGTGATCCGTCCAGGGAGGGGATGGGCGGGACATGTTCCCGGGCAGTACATCCGGATCGGTGTCGACGTCGACGGGGTGCGCCAGTGGCGGGCCTACTCGCTGACCCACGGCGGCCCGCGGCCCGGGTCGACCCGGGTGCCGGCCGGCTGCATCGCGATCACGGTCAAGGCGATTCCCGACGGCAAGGTGTCGAACCATCTGGTGCGCAACACCCGCCCGGGAACGCTGGTCATGCTCGACCAGGCCACCGGCAACTTCGTGCTGCCGGCCTCGCTGCCGGCCAAGGCGTTGTTCATCACGGCCGGCAGCGGGATCACCCCGGTGATGGGCATGCTGCGGCACTACCTGCCGGGTATGCCCGACGTCGTGCACGTGCACTGCGCGCCGAGCAGCGATCAGGTGCTCTTCAAGGAGGACCTCGACTTCTTCGAACTGCGCCCCGGGTACCAGCTGACGATGAACCTCGACGACACCGACGGTGTGCTCGACCTGGCCGCCCGGCTCGACGAGCTGGTGCCCGACTGGGCCGACCGTCAGGCCTGGGTCTGCGGGCCCACCGGTCTGCTGGACGACGCCGAGACCCATTGGGAATCAAAGGGTCTGACCGATCGTCTGCACGTCGAGCGGTTCCGGCCGAGCATCGTCGAACCGGGTGAGGGCGGCGAGATCACCTTCACCGAGAGTGCCGTTCTGGTCGAGGCCGACGGCGCCACCCCGATCCTTGACGCCGGCGAGGACGCCGACGTGTTGATGCCGAGCGGATGCCGGATGGGCATCTGTTTCGGCTGCGTGGTCACGCTGCGCTCCGGCGCCGTCCGCGATCTTCGCACCGGTGAGGTCACGGTGATCGAGGACGGCGACGGCGAACTGCCCATCCAGACCTGCGTCAACGCCGTTGCCGGCGCCTGTGAGATCGAACTGTGAGGAAGGACCTTCCATGACTGTTGCTCCCGAACGTTCCGGCACCACCGTCAAGCGCGTCGTCCGGCGCGCCACTGCGAAGCACCACGACGTCAGCTCGCGGGTGAGCGAGCAGGCGACCAGGCCGCTGCGTCCGCCGCAGATGAAGCCCGGACGGGAGAACCCTGCCGAGCACCTGACCCCGCAGGACATCGAGGCGATCGGCGCCGAACTCGACGCGCTGCGTGCCGAGGTGATGGACAGTCGCGGCGAGAACGACGCCAGGTACATCCGCCGGGTGATCAAGGCGCAGCGGTACCTGGAGGTGGGCAGCCGGGCGGTACTGCTCTTCTCGGGTGTGAAGGTCAAGGGCATCCGCCCGGCCTGGTGGATCGGCACGGCCGGTCTGTCGGTGGCGAAGATCCTGGAGAACATGGAGATCGGCCACAACGTCATGCACGGCCAGTGGGACTGGATGCGTGACCCGAAGATCCACTCGACCGCCTGGGAGTGGGACAACGCCTCGCCGGCAAGCCAGTGGAAGCACTCGCACAACGAGATCCACCACACGTTCACCAACGTGCTCGGTCGCGACAACGACCTCGGCTACGGCATCCTGCGGGTCGACCAGGACCAGAAGTGGACCCTGTTCTTCCTCTTCCAGCCGCTGTGGCACGTGCTCAACGCCGCCGTCTTCGAGTACTCGATCGCGGCGTACGACCTCGAGCTCGGCGCCTACATGACGAAGAAGCAGAAGGGCCGGCTGACCCCCGAGGAGACGGCCAAGTTCAAGCGTGACGCCAACGAGGTGGTGCACAAGATCCGCCGCCAGGTCACCAAGGACTATGTCGTGCACCCGCTGCTGGCGGCGCCGACCGGTTCTGCCAGAACGACTTTGACCGCCAACCTGGTCGCCAACCTGGTGCGCAACCTGTGGACGAACACCGTCATCATCTGCGGTCACTTCCCGCCGGGGATCGCGACGTTCGAGAAGACCTCGATCGACGGCGAGACCCGCGGTGAGTGGTACCTGCGGCAGATGCTCGGGTCGGGAAACATCCACGGCTCCAAGGCGATGCACCTGATGACGGGCAACCTGTCGCACCAGATCGAGCACCACCTGTTCCCCGACATGCCGAGCAACCGGTACGGCCAGATCGCTCCCCGGATCAGGGATCTGATGGAGCGCTACGACCTGCCCTACGTGACCGGCAGCCTGGCCAAGCAGGTCGGCTCGGTCTACTGGAAGGTCGTGCAGCTGTCGCTGCCGAACAAGGTCGAGGGACGGCGCCGCCGCGACACCATCAAGCTCGCCGCGCTGAAAGCGTTGAAGGGCAAGAAGTCTCGGTCTCGCTGAGCCGTTGAACCACGGCTCGCCGGCGGTGGATCTCAGTGGTGGATGCCAGGCGATCGGCGAAGTGTGCAAGTGATCGAGCTGGTCCTCGGGCTCAGATCGCCTCGGTGAGAAAGGCGTTGGCTGCGCTGACTCCGGCGGCGACGTCCCAGCCCGGCCCGCCGAGAACGGCTTCGAGCTGTGAGGGGGTCACTGCCCCGTCGGCAGCGATCAGGGCATCGACGACGCCGCGGGGAGGTCTGGTGCCGTTGTTCCCCGGTGCCGCGAGGGCGAACTGGGCGATGAGTCCGGCGGTGTCGTCGGGGTCGACTCCCGGCACGCCGATGCTGTGCAGGCCGTCGTCCAGGTCGTACTCGGCGCGCTGCCAGCGCTGCCCGTCCCAGCCGTGCACGAAGCCGAACCACTGGTCGCCGGCGAGGTAGGCGGGCAGCGGCTCCCGCCACCAGTCCGGCGCACCGGCGAGCAGATCGGTCTCCGGTTCGCCGAAGTACTCGGCCGCCGGCCCGTAGTAGGTCTCGCTGTACTCGTGGTCGTTGCCCAGCAGCACCGCCCGGCCGCCGGGAAGCAGGTGGACGTCGGCCCAGTTGCCGCCGCCGTCGTCGAAGTGCCACAGCGGCCCCTTCGCGTGCGCGCTGCTGCCCCAGTCGCGCGCGGCGCAGACGGCGGCGAGTGCGGCCCAGGGGCCTCGAAGGGTGGAAAGTGAGGGAAGCGTGACCGTCACCAGTGGCATGTGCGGCATCCTGTCAGACGGCGCCGTTTCGGGGTCTCCCGAATCCTTGTGGTCGTGACGCTATGTGTCCTATTGTCCTTACATGACGAAGCGTATTGATCACTGGATCGACGGGGCGGCGGTGCCTTCGGCCACCGGCCGCACCAGCCCTGTTTTCAACCCCGCGCTCGGTGAACACATCGCTGACGTCGGTCTGGCCGACGTCGCTGAGGTCGACACCGCGGTGGCGTCGGCGGTCAAGGCCGCCGAGCAGTGGGGCAAGGCCTCACTCTCCAAGCGCACCAACGTACTGTTCGCGTTCCGTGAGCTGCTGCACCGCAACAGCGAGGAACTGGCCAAGATCATCACCGAGGAGCACGGCAAGGTGCTCTCGGACGCCGGGGGTGAGATCGCCCGGGGGCTGGAGAACGCCGAGTTCGCGACCGGCATCCCGCAGTTGCTCAAGGGCGGCTACTCGAGCCAGGCGTCCACCGGCATCGACGTCTACTCGCTGCGTCAGTCGCTCGGCGTGGTCGCCGGCATCACCCCGTTCAACTTCCCGGCGATGGTGCCGTTGTGGATGTGCTGCAACGCGATCGCCTGCGGCAACGCGTTCATCCTGAAGCCGAGTGAGAAGGACCCCTCGGCGGCACTGTTCATCGCCGACCTGTGGAAGCAGGCCGGTCTGCC
>DAIOVT010000269.1:0-5702 GCA_036758885.1 Kineosporiaceae bacterium | reverse complement strand
TGCTCGATGCCCGGCTCGAGACCGACTGTGGCGCAGGCGAGATGGTCGGCCACCTGGTCGCTCTGCTGCCAGCCGGCGAACTGCACCCAGCGCTCCAGCTCGAGCTCGCCGACCAGCCGCTGCAGGTCGGGCACGGCGTCACCCTCGCCGATCACCAACAGGCCGGCGTCGATGCGCCCGAGCCGGTGCACCAGGTGGTGGATGCTGCGGATCGCCAGGTCGACGTGGTCCTGCGGGCCGATGAAACCGACCCAGACGCACAGATGCGTCCAGCCGCGGCGCAGTTCGGGACTCGGCCGGCGATCCTGCAGCGCAGCCCGCACCGGCCCGTTACCGACGACCGTGATCCGTTGCGGCGCAACCCCTCCCCGGCCGGCAGCGATCTCGGCCAGCGCCCGGTTCACCACCAGCACCCGGTCGCTGCTGCGCAGGCTGGCCCGCTCCATCAGCAGCAGCAACCGGTGGAAGAAGCCGTTGCTGCGGCCGTACCGGGCCTGGTAGGTCTCGGGCGACACGTCCTTGAAGTCGAAGATCACCTTCCGGCCGAGCAGCCGGTACGGGGCGGCCAGCACGAAGTAGATGTCCGGCGAGCTCGAGACCTGGAGGATGTCGAACCCGCGGAACACGAACGCCCGCAACAGCAACAGTGCGGCCATCACCACCGAGTAGCCGTACTCGAGCAGGAAGTCGAGCTTGCCCTGCCCCTCCGGCGGTGCCGGGTAGTCGAGCACCCGGACCCCGGGCACCGCGGTGCTGTTGCCCGGTGCCCGGCGGCAGATCACGGTCACCGCAGCCCCGTCGTCCACCAGGGCGCCGGCCTGCTTGCGCAGCCGATGATCCTTGGCGAAGGCGATGTTCTCGATGACCATCACGACCCGGGTACGGCTTGTTCTCATGACCGGCTCCTGAACGACATGACGGACGACGGAAGTGGTGGTGCACCTGGCGGCTGCTCCGGCTCGCCCCCTTCGCGCTGCCCGGCCGGCTCGGACCGCTCGAGCGTCTGGGCGACGGTGACGAGCGCCAGCAGGGTGAGCAGCGCCTCCGCGGCGCCCCGGTAGGTGATGTGCGGATCGAAGATCATCACGAAACTGTTGGCGACCATGAAGCACGCGGCGCCGACCCCGGCCGCCCGGGCCGGAAGCGAAGGGCTCGCCCGCAGCCGCAGCCCCTGCCGCACGGTGGCGACGACGAGGGCACCGTAGGCGAGCAGCAGCGGGATGCCGCCGCCCCACAACAGCCAGGTGTACCCGCTCTCGATCCAGATCCAGCCGAACTCCTGCGCGGACGAGGGCACCCGGGCCGAGGGGCGCACGCCGAACACCCAGTTCCACTGCGAGAACAGATCGGGCCAGAAGTAGTTCTGCAGGTTGTGCAGCCTGCCGATCCAGCTCACCGGAATGCCCGACGGGCTCTGGAAACCGGCCAGCCGGGTGGCGATCACCGGTTCCAGCAGCACGGCGCCGAGCAGCGCGAACGGCGGGG
Organism: Kineosporiaceae bacterium; assembly: GCA_036758885.1. Taxonomy (GTDB): domain Bacteria; phylum Actinomycetota; class Actinomycetes; order Actinomycetales; family Kineosporiaceae; genus DAIOVT01. Next base: position 4,217 of record DAIOVT010000269.1, on the reverse strand, counting down.
CGTACAGCAGCAGGCGCCAGGCCCGGGTGATCATCACCAGGCAGGCCAGTGCCACTACCAGACCGAACAGGGTGGAGAACTCCGCGGCGGCCACCACCCCGAGCACCGAGACCGCCGCTACCCCGATCAGCAACCGGCGCCGGGTGCTGCCCAGCACCAGCAGCGCCACCGCGATCAGCACGCTCAGGGTGGCCAGGTCGGCCACCGCGGCCGGCAGCGAGAGCGTCGAACTGCCGCGGCCGATCGACAACGCCCCCTCGACACCGAACGGGGCGTAGTGGTGCGCCAGCAACCCCGGGATGCCGAGAAGGCCCAGCGACTGCAGGACGGCGATCGCCGACACCACCACCGAGGAGGCCATCAGCAGGCCCAGACACGTGGCGATCTGGGCCCGCGTCGTCACCGTCACCCGCACCAGCGCGTAGCTGAGCAACAGTTTCCAGAGCACGATCGCGTGATTCAGGTCGTCGCCGTCGATCGGCCGCGACCTCGCCCACATGACCAGCAGCGGCAGTACCGAACTCGCCACCGCCATGCCGAGCAGCACCTTCTCGATCGTGCTCAGCACCGGCAGCCGGAGCGATCCGCTGCGGGCGGTCAGCACCAGTCGCACCCCCACCACGGCGACCAGCAGGAAGAGCAGCGCCTCGTTCGGGCGCAGCAGCGGCAACACTCTGCCGCGGTCGATGCCGGCGGTGAGCGGGGTGATCACGATGATCAGATAGGCGGCCCGCACCGGCGCGGCCCACACCGCCACCGCCAGCGTCAGGGCGACCAGCACACCGCCGGCCAGAACCGGTGCGGCGACCACCAGAGCACCGAAGGCCAGCACCACGAGCAGGGTGCCGGCGTCGCCGAGAACCCTTGGCCGCCAGAGGATCTCACGCAGACCACGACGAGCCGGCCACGGTTCCCGGCGCCGTCCGCCGACCGCACCGAGCACCCAGGTCAGCTCGGGCGCACCGGCGATCGCCTGCAGCCCCAGATAGACCAGACCACCGGCGACGGCACCGGCGAGCACCGCCAGTACGCCGGCTCCCGGCAACGGAGCCCGCGCCACCGCCTGACTCACCACCACCGCCGGTGTGGCCATCAGCAGCGAGAGCACCAGATCGCGTGCGGCGCAACGGATCACGATGCCGGGGCCGGCCGGCAGCTCGGCGAAGACCCGGCGAAGCAGCAGCGCCGCGCCGAGCAGGGCAGCGATCGAGTAGGCGCCCCCGAGCCCGGCGAGCAGGCTCGGGCCGGCGAGCAGGGCGGTGGCCACACCGGCGCAGCAGAGGAACACCACGGCCTGGACGACACCGGCACGCAACGGCCCGCCGGTGTCGCCGCGGGCGTAGCAGGCGCAGGTGGCGATCATGAAGACGGTCTCGCCGACCAGTCCCGCGGCCAGGCCGAACAGGGCGGACGCAACCAGGGGGGCGCCGTTCCCGGCGTCGAAGGCACCGACCGAGATCGCCCGCGAGATCGGCTGCGCCAGAGCCAGATACGCGGTGGCCGCGGGGATGGTCAGGAACAACGCGAAGCACAGCCCCTGGGTCAGGGTGGCACGGAAGGTGGCCGCCTGCCCCGGCGCGATCATGCGGGCCAGCCGCGGCGCGAGCGAGAGCATCACCGGGGTCGCCGCGAGCGCGATCGGCAGATAGAAGAAGTTCAGCGCGAGTTGCACGGCGACCACGCCACCGGCCAACCGGTTCGCCAGCGAGATGAGCACCAGGATCTGTCCGGCGGCCAGCGCCGACTGGCACAGCGCCGGTACCGCCCGGCGAATCAGATCGCGCACCTCGGCCGACCCCCGGCGCAGGGCCGGCCGTAGCGACACCCCGGCCCGGCGGGCGCCCAGCCACTGCACGCCGGCATGCACCGCGACGGCGCCGGTGGTGCCGAGACCGAGCAGCAGCAACAGCTCGATCGAGGGCTGCTGCACCGTTCTGACGTCCGGGTGCAGCACCGCCACCGCGGCGAGCACGGCGATGGTGCCCAGGTTCTCCAGGGCCGGTGCCGCCGCGGGGAGGGCGAACCGGCGCTGTGCGTTCATCACCGCCGTGGCCGTGCCGATCACTGCGTACAACGGCACCTGCGGCATCAGCAGCAGCACCAGCAGCAACCCGGTCCGGGCCTGGTCCGCGGCGGCCTGCGCAGCCAGCCCGCCGGACGCATCGCCGGTGCCGTTGTTCCAGGCCAGCACCGCCGGCGCCGCCGCCACGGCCACCGGCAGCACGACGAACATGGCGCCGAACACCGCGCCGAGCAGACCGCCCGCCACGGCCCGGGCACCGGCCCGGTCACCCCGGTCGAGATGCCTGACCAGCGCCGGCACCAGCAACGACGTGAAGAGCGAGCCGGCCAGGACGCCGTAGAAGATCAGATTCGGCAGCGAGTTCACATACTGGTAGCTGTTGGCGAAATGGGTCGCTCCGAGCACCCCCGCCACGACGACACCGCGCGCCAGACCGGTCAGCCGGCTGACCGCCGTCCACACCGAGACCGCCATCGAATCGCGGACGGCGCCCGCCGGCGCGGCCAGCTCCTGTGGCACCGGCGGTGCGTCCGGGGCGATGCGCACTGCGCGGTCCGCGGAGGTCATGAGGCTTCGTGCCGGATCAGGGTCGGCAGGGTGCGGGCCAGGATCGACAGGTCGAGGGCCGCGCTCTGTTCGCGGGCGTAACGAACGTCCAGATCGAGGGCCTGCCGCATCGACAGCCGGCTGCGCCCGCTCACCTGCCACAGCCCGGTGATCCCGGGCGGCACGCTGAACCGCTCGAGGTGCGCGGCGTCGTAGAGCTCCCGCTCCCAGGGCAGGCACGGTCGCGGCCCGACCAGCGACATCTGGCCGTGCAACACGTTGATCAGCTGCGGCAGTTCGTCGAGGCTGGTGCGGCGGAGCAGGTGGCCGACGACGGTCACCCTCGGGTCGTCGGCGAGTTTGAACAGGCCGTCACCGCCGAGCTCCGGGCTGGTCGAGGTGAGCAGCTGGGTGACGTAGTCGCGGTGCACGCGGTCGTCGGTGCCGACGTGCATGGTGCGGAACTTCAACACCCGGAACGGACTGCCGTACAGGCCCAGCCGCTCCTGACGGAACAGCACCGGCCCCCTCGAGGAGCACCTGACCAGCAGCCACAACGCCAGCAGCAACGGGCTCAGCAGCACCAGCCCAGTCACCGACAGCACCAGGTCGAGCCGGCGCTTTCCCTTGCGCCGGTACCAGTTACGTCGCTGGGGTGTAGCGAGGAACCCCAGCTCGAAGGCACTCATGTGCCGGCCCCCGACATCGACCCCGACATCACCCCGGTGCCCCGGACGTCGCAGGCGGCCAGCAGTTCGTCGCAGACCCGGTCGGCCTGCTGCAGGCTCAGGTGCGGGAACATCGGCAGCGAGAGCAACCGCCCGGCGGCGGCCTCACTGACCGGCAAGGCCGCCTCGGCGTAGCGGCGCAGCGGCGGCTGCCGGTGGCAGGGCACCGGGTAGTGGATACCGGTCTGCACCCCGCGCTCGGCCAGCCGCCTGCGAACCTCGGCCCGGCCCTCGACCTGGACGGCGAAGAGGTGGTGCACATGGCCCGCCTCGGGGTCGGTGACCAGTAGCGTCGCCGGGCCACCGGCCAGCCGTTCGACGTAGCGGGCGGCGATCCGGCGACGCGCCGCCGTCCACTCGTCGAGCCGTAACAGCTTGCCCGACAAGGCGATCGCCTGCACGGTGTCGAGCCGGCTGTTCAGGCCGAGCAGATCGTGCTCGTAGTGCGCGGCGCCGCCGTGGCGGCCGTGATTGGCCAGCACCCGCACGGTCGTGGCCAGCTGTGGGTCGTCGGTGACCACCGCACCACCGTCGCCGAAGGCACCGAGGTTCTTGCCCGGGTAGAAGCTGAAGCAGGCGATCGCGCTGTGCCGGCCGACCGGTTCGCCGGCCCAGGTGGCCCCGTGTGCCTGGGCGGCGTCCTCGATCAGGGCGATGCCCGCTGCCCGGGTGACGGCGGCGATCGCGGGCATGTCGGCCATCTGGCCGTAGAGGTGCACCGCGATCGCGGCCCGGGTGGCAGGGGTGATCGCCGCGGCGAGACCTGGTGCGGTGACCAGCAGGGTGCCCGGGTCGACGTCGACGAAACGGGGCCGGGCGCCGACCCGGACGATCGCCTCCACGGTGGCGATGAAGGTGTTGGCCGGTACCAGCACCTCATCGCCCGGACCGATCGAAAGCGCCTCCAACGCAAGCAGAAT
>DAIOVT010000268.1:0-5704 GCA_036758885.1 Kineosporiaceae bacterium | reverse complement strand
GGGTGGTGCTGCGCGAACGCCTGCAACCGATCCAGGTGGCCGGGGTGGGGCTGGCCCTGGCCGGGGTCGCCCTGCTCACCCTCGGCTGATCCACCGGGCAGACCCGCCGGACTGATCTGACAGGATCGCCGGGTGACCGAGACCCGCCCCTCCCGCCCCTCCGCCGCCGGTGCAACCGGTACCGCAGAACCCGCCCCGGCCGCCTCGCCGGACGCCGAACCGGCACTGCTGGCCGCGGCGAACAGCCGCCCGGGCCCGCGGATCCCGGTCTGGTTCATGCGTCAGGCGGGCCGGTCGCTGCCCGAGTACCGCAAGCTGCGCGAGGGCATCGGCATGCTCGAGTCGTGTCGCCGTCCTGACCTGGTCACCGAGATCACCTTGCAGCCGGTGCGCCGCTACGGCGTCGACGGCGCGGTGCTGTTCTCCGACATCGTCGTGCCGTTGGCCGCGGTCGGTGTGGACGTCGAGATCAAGGCCGGCATCGGCCCGGTGATCGAGCGGCCCTTCCGCACCTGGGCCGACCTGGACGCACTGCCTGAACTCACGCCGTCCGACATCGGTTTCGTCACCGAGTCGGTGCGTGCCCTGGTCGCCGAACTGGGCGAGGTGCCGGTGATCGGCTTCGCCGGCGCCCCGTTCACCCTGGCCAGTTATCTGGTCGAGGGCGGGCCGAGCCGGGACCTGTTGCGCACCAAGGCCCTGATGTACGGCGACCCGCAGCTGTGGCGTGAACTGGTGGCCCGGCTGGCGCAGATCTCCGGCACCTTCCTCAGCACCCAGGTGGCGGCCGGGGCGCGGATCGTGCAGCTGTTCGACTCCTGGGTCGGTGCGCTGCCTGCGAGCAGCTACCGCGAGTTCGTGCAGCCGGCCTCGCGGGCGGTGCTCGACCAGATCGCAGAGGAGCACCCGGGCACCCCGCGGATCCACTTCGGCGTCGGTACCGGCGAGCTGCTGCACGACATCGCCGGAACCGGCGCGGAGGTGGTCGGCGTCGACTTCCGGCTACCCCTGGACGAGGCGGTCGGCCGGATCGGTGCCGGGCACGCGGTGCAGGGCAACCTCGACCCGGCCCTGCTGTTCGCGCCCTGGCCGGTGCTCGAACAGCAGGTGCGGGACGTCGTCCGGTACGGCCGCAGCGCGCCGGGCCACATCTTCAACCTCGGCCACGGCGTCCCCCCGGGCGCCGACCCCGACGTGCTGGCCCGGGTCGTGGAGCTGGTGCACTCGCTCTGACCGGTCCGGCGCGGCAGCGGCCGCGATCAGGGGGTCGTCGCCGGGGTACGGCCGTCCGTGCTGTCGGGCGTGCTGTTCGGCGTGCTGCCGGCTGGGCCGGCGGCGGGCGCCGCGGGCGCCTGCGCGGGACGGCGTCCCCACCCGAACCGGCGGCGGGTCCACAGCACCGCGGCACCGATCAGCGCGAACAGCACCAGGTAGGGCAGCAGGGCACCGAGGACGACCAGCAGCGCGGCGGTGGCCCTGCCGAGCGAGTGCCAGCCCGCCGCGAGCCCGCCCAGGAAGCCGTTCTGCTCGCCGCTCGCGGCCACCGCCGGAGTGACCAGCTCGACCGTGATCGTGGCCAGGTCGGCCTGACCGGTGAGCGCCTTCAGCTTGGCCTGGTAGGCGTCCAGGTCGGCCTGCCGCCGGGTCAGCTCGGCCTCCAGGGTGACGATGTCCTGGATCGTCTTGGCCTGCCCGAGCAACGCCCGCACCCGGGCGACGCTGGCCGCGGCGGACTGCGACCGGCTGGTCAGATCGGCCTGGTCGGCGGTGACGTCGCGGGCCGAGGTGGTGCGGTTGAGCTCGGTCCCGATCCTGGCCAGGGCGGCCATCGCGGCGTCGAAGCTCGGTTGCGGCACCCGCAGCTGGATCAATGACTGACCGGCCTGGGCCGAGCTGCCGTCGAACGTGGACGCCGACCCGCTCGGCCCCGTCGACCCGTCCGTCGTCACGCCCTCGGACAGTCCCGTGGTCTCCGAGGCGACATAGCCACCCAGCCCGGTCGCCACCTGCCGGGTCGAGGCCGAAGCCGGGTCGAGCTTGTCCACCCGTAGGGTCAGCCGCCCGGTGCGGATCACCGACCGGGGTTCGGCCGCGTCGTCCGCGAGCGAGGAATCCGGGCCCGCCTTGGCGGCAGAGCCGTCGGCACCCGTCGCGGCGGGTGCCGGTGCCGCCACCCCGGCCTCGCCGGCCTGCATCGGTTCGGCCTGGCTGTCCGAGCCCGCTGAGGTGCTGGTGCCCGAGCAGCCGGCCAGCAGCAGGGCGGCCAGAACGGTCAGCACCAGCGACACCAGGAAGGTGCGGGTCAACATCGCCGGACTGATCGTCAGCCGGCCCGTGCGGTGGGTCATCGGCCGGTCCGTCGGGCCGCCCGTTCGTGCGGTGGCTCTGGTCATCGGTAGTGCCTCCCCATGGCTGTCGACACCGGTCGGCGGCGCTCGCCGGCCGACCCGTCAGTTCCACGCCTGGGATTCCCGAGGCTCGCGCCAGGTTCCCCGACCCCGATCACGATTGGGTCTCCGATCGGAGGACAATGGGTCTCATGACCGAAGGCAATGGAAAGCGCGCCCGCGAGATCAACGACACGATCCGGTACACGATGTGGTCGGTGTTCGCGGCATCGCCCGAACCCGTCGGCTCGGCCGGCCCCGACCGGGACGCCCAGGTGGCCCAGGTGGAGGAGCTGATAGGCGGGCTGGCGGCCAAGGACCTGGTGGTCCGCGGCTGGTACGACGTCTCGGGTCTGCGGGCGGACGCCGACGTCATGGTGTGGTGGCACGCCCCCGAGATCGGCACCCTGCAGGAGGCCTATCACGGGCTGCGCCGCACCACGTTCGGACGGCGCCTCACCCCGGTCTGGTCGTCGGCCGCGCTGCACCGCCCGGCCGAGTTCAACAAGGGGCACGTGCCGGCGTTCATGTCCGGTGAGCCGGCCCGGGCGTTCCTGTGCCTGTACCCGTTCGTACGCTCCTACGAGTGGTACCTGCTGCCCGAGGAGGAGCGCCGCGCGCTGCTGGTCGAGCACGGCCGGGCCGCCCGCGGCTACGCCGACGTGCGGGCCAACACCGTCTCCTCGTTCGCGCTGAACGATTACGAGTGGCTGCTCGCCTTCGAGGCCGACGAGCTGCACCGCATCGTCGACCTGATGCGCGACCTGCGGGCCACGGGCGCCCGCCGCCACGTGCGCGAGGAGATCCCGTTCTTCACCGGGTCCAAGCAGGCCCTGCCCGACCTGATCGACGCCATCTGAGAGGCTCGACCCGATCACATCCGCCGGGTTGCCCACTTCGGGACGCTGATGTCGGGACTGTGAACCTACGGTCAGTTACGGTTTGGGTGTGTGCTTCCGCGCCAGGTCACGTGCACCCCACGCTGTGGGGTGGGTGAGCCGGCGATGAGCGGCAACTCGGTGACGCGCAGCGGTACCGCGCGCAACGGTGTGGCCCGGCATCCTCAGGGACGCAAAGGGGTCCGCCGGGCGGTGCGCTGGCGTCCCGGACGGGGCTCGGGGCCGTCGCGTTCGGCCCCGAACAGAACGGCGAGGGCGGGTGACATGGGCCAGGTCGGTGCTCTGATCCAGCCGTGTGTGGTGATGGCGTTCGGCGCGTATCTCGGGCTGGTCAACCAGTCGGCCCAGGACACCTCGGGCTGGCTGCGGGTGCCGGCCATGCTCGCCGCGCTGATCCTGGTCGCGCAGGCGATCCTCGAGGTGCAGCAGATCCGCAGCCGCATGCACGAGGAGGAGCACGTCATCGATCTGGACGACGATGACGTCAGCGCCACCGTCGTGCACCACCAGTCCTCCGGCCCGGGCGGTGCGATCGAGGCGCCGGGGCGCGCCGTCCATCGTGAGGGGCCGACCCAGGTGACCGTCACCCAGGCCGACAACTCCGGCGGGGGCGGCGGCGTCCGGGAGAAGCCCGAGACGATCTACCTGGTGATGGTGCTCGCGGTCTGGCTCGGGTTGGCCACGCTGGCGAACCCGGCGGCGCCGCGGATCCTGCTGGTGATGGCGTTGCTCGCCTCGTTCCTGCTGTTCGCCGAGGCCTGGCAGATGCTGCGCAAGTCGAGCAGCGACTGAGCCGGCCGGACCCGGGCGGACCATCCCGGGCGGACCACCACCGGCCGATCACGCACCCGATCGGCGCAGGTAACGCAGCATCAGCATCGAACCGTCGCTGAGCAGATGCGCCAGTTGCCAGTTCCGGGCCGGCAGGGTGCGCGATCCGTGTGCGATCCGCGGCCCGTCACCGGCGACCAGCGTCGGCGACAGACTCAGACAGAGTTCGTCGACGACGCCCGCCGTCAGCGCCTGACCGAGCAGGGTCGGCCCGCCCTCGAGCTGCACCCGGCCGAGTCCGCGCCCGGCCAGCGCCGCTATCGCCTCGGCGACGTCCACCTCGGCCTCACCGGCGACGATCACCGCCTCGGTGCCGAACCGCCCGCGCAACCCGGCGACGTCCGCCCGGGAGCAGGTGATCACCAGCCCCGAACCGGGGTCGATCGAGCCGGCCGGGACGTTCCCGCTGCGGGTCACCACGGCCAGCGGGGGAGCGGGCGGCTGCCCGGCCCGGCGCCGGCGCTCGGCGAACCTCGGCTTGGCCCGGGGCACCAGGTAGTCCTCGTGCCGCACCGTTCCGGCCCCGGCCAGCACCACGTCGCAGACCCCGCGCAGGGTGCTCAGCACCGCCCGGTCGGCGGGGCTCGAGATGCTGCCCGAGAGCGCGTCGTCGCCGGTGGCCGACCCGTCCAGGGTGGCCACCATGCTGGCCCGCACCCAGTTCGGCCGGGGAAACGTGTAGAGCTCGGCCAGGGCCTCGATCACCGCGAACCGGTCGGTGCCGAGATCGCCGAGCACCCGTGGTCCGGGCAGCAACTGCTGCACGCTCACCCCGTCGGTCACTGCGGCGAGGCGGCCTTCTCGGCGACCTGTCGCTTGATCCGGCGCAGCATCCCGGCCATACCGTTCAGACGCAGCGGACTCACCGCGGCGGTGATACCGAGCCGATGCGGCACGTCGTCGGGCACGGCGAGCACCTGCTCCGCGGTCAGCCCGTCCAGGCCGGCGTGCAGCACCGAGGCGAACCCGCGGGTGGTCGGCGCCTCGGCCGGGGCGTCGAAGAACAGCCGGACGACGCCCGCCGCCCCCACCCGGTCCGCGCCGTCCTGCTCGACCTCGACCAGCAGGAACAGCGGTGACTGACACTCCTGCACCGGTTCCATCGCCTCGCGGTGCCCGACCAGTCGCTCGGGCAGGGCGGGCAGGTCACGGCTGAAGTCGAGCAGCAGTTCCAGGCGATCGGTCGCGCCGACCGCCTGGAACTCCTCGATCACCTCGGCCAGCTGGTCCGGCAGGTCTGCGCTGAACCCGCTGCCCGATCCGCTGCCTGATGCACTGTGCGGCTCGGTCACGGCTGGTCGCCGGTGCGGATCGGCGCGCGGACCGCGTTGCCCCACTCGGTCCAGGAACCGTCGTAGTTGCGCACCGTGCCGAAACCGAGCAGATAGGTGAGCACGAACCAGGTATGGCTGGACCGTTCGCCGATGCGGCAGTAGGCGATCACGTCGTCGCCGGCGGACATGCCCTGCTCGGTCAGGTAGATGGCCTCGAGTTCGGTACGCGGTTTGAAGGTGCCGTCCTCGGCTGCGGCGCGGGCCCACGGCACCGAACGCGCCCCGGGGATGTGCCCGCCGCGCAGAGTGCCCT
>DAIOVT010000267.1:0-5719 GCA_036758885.1 Kineosporiaceae bacterium | reverse complement strand
CGCAACGCCCAGCTGGCCGGGTCCTCGCCGTCCGTGGTCACCCCGCTGAACAAGTACATCGGCTACGAGAACGCCGCCAAGGTCGCCAAATACGCTGTGGCACAAGGCAGCACGATCGCCGACGCGGTGCGCGAGCTCGGCTTCGTGGCCGACGCCCCGACCGCCGAGAAGGTCACCGAGGAGCAGCTCGCCCAGGCCCTCGACCTGCTCTCGATGACGCAGGCCCCCGCACCGAAGGCCTGACCGACTGTCACAGAAGGACTGACACACTGTCGGGGTGGTCATCGTTCTGGTCGGATTCATGGGAGCGGGCAAGAGCACCGTCGCCAGAGCGCTCGCCGGTCGGCTGAAGGCGACCTGGGTCGACTCCGACGCCGAGATCGAGCGGGTGGCCGGGGCGTCGATCCCGGAGTTGTTCGTCCGCGACGGCGAGCCGGCATTCCGCGACCTCGAGCACACGGTCGTCGCCGGGCTGATCGATCAGGGCCTGCGTGCCGATCCGGCCCCCTCCGCACCGGCCACGTTGATCATCGCCCTGGGCGGTGGCGCGGCGATGCATGCGGGCACCCGGCGGGCGCTCCGCCCCCCGGACGGCGCCACGCCCCGCCCCCTGGTCGTGCATCTGAAGGTCGGCCTGGACGCCGCCCTCGCCCGGGTCGGCGACGATGCGAACCGGCCGATGCTGGCCGATCCGGACCTGCCCCGGATCCACGCCGAGCGAATGTCCGGCTATGACCGGATCGCCGATCTGGTCGTCGGTACAGATGGGCGAACGGCCGCCGATATCGCCGACGAGGTGCTGCGCAGCGTGCTCGACTGGACACCGTCGGGAGCCCCTGAGCACTGGCCGGGTCAGACCATGGTCAGAAAAGGGATACCGTTTCGTGATTCATGACATGGCTACGCATGAGGGACGGGGGCACGAATGCGCGCCGAGGAACAGACGGTGACCCGCACGTCGGCGACGATCGTGGACGACGCCGCTGCCCGCGCGGTGGCTCCGCTGGCCGAGAGCGACTTCGACGCCGGTGTGCTGCCCCGCCTGCGCCAGGTCGTGCAGGCCCAGCCCGACGCGATCGCGGTCGCCGACTCACACCGGGCGCTGAGCTACGCCGAACTCGCCGCCGAGGCGGCCCGCGTGCGCCGGGTGGTGCTGCGCAGCAGCGGCGGTGACGACCCGGTACGCGTCGACCCGCTGCCCGAGGGCAGCGCCGTCGCCATGCTCTTCCCGCACTGCGCCGGCGCCGTCGCCGCGCTGGCCGGTCTGCTCTCCTCCGGGCACCCGGTGGTGGTGCTCGACGCACGGACCCCGGCACCGCGTCTGGCGGTGTTCGTCGAACGAGCCGGTGTGGCCGGTCTACTGGTGCATCCGCAGACCCGGCAGACCGGTGAACAGGTGGTCGCCGCCGCGCCCGGGCTGCGGCTGCTGCCCGTCGACGAGGTGCCCGAGCCGGCGCCCGCCGACGAGCTCTGGTCCGACGTCCCCGAGCCCACCTCGGCGGCGGCGCTGAGCTTCACCTCCGGGTCGACCGGGCTGCCCAAGGTCGTGGTCAGCGACCACCGGATGCTGGTCCGCGACGCCTGGACCAACTCGATCGACACGGGCTGCTACGACGCCGACGACGTGGTCGCGCACACCCTGCCGATGGCCTTCAACGCCGGGTTCATGGTCACCGTGGCCGGAATGATGGTCGGCTCCCGTATGGAGCTCTTCGACGTCCGCAGCTCCGGCATCGCCGGTATGCCGGCCTGGCTCGACCAGGTGGGCGCCACCGTCATGCACGCCTCACCGGCGATCCTGCGCGCCTTCGTCGCCACCGAGCCCCGGCCCGCGCTGCTGGCCCGGTTGCGCTCGCTCACCGTGGCCGGCGAGGCCGCCCACGGCAAGGACGTCGAGGCCGCCCGCGCGCTGCTGCCCGCCGGGTGCGTGGTGCGCAACCGCTACGGCTCCTCGGAGACCGGTCTGATCGCCGAGTACCCGGTACCCGGTGACCACCCGCCGCTGAGCGGCGCACTGCCCGCCGGCCGGCCGGTCACCGGCGACACCCTTCAGGTGATCGGTGAGGACGGCGCCCCGCTGCCGGCCGGCACCCCGGGCGTGCTCACGGTGACCTCGAGGTACATCTCCACCGGATATCTGGACCCGGAGGCGACCGCGGCCGCGTTCACCGTGAACGCCGACGGTTCACGCACCTATCGCAGCAGCGACGTCGGCGTGATCGACGAGCACGGGGTGCTCCGGCTGCTCGGCCGCCGCGACCACAGCGTGAAGATCCGCGGCTACCTGGTCGAGCCCGGCGAGGTCGACGAGGTGCTGTTCCGGCTGCCGGACGTTCGCGAGGCGGTCACCGTCGCCGCCGGCCGCACCGACAGCGAGACCAAACGCCTTGTCTCGTACGTGGTCTCGACCGCGAGCCAGACCAGTGCCGCCGCGGTGCGGGCCGAGCTGCGCGGACAACTGCCCAGCCACATGGTGCCCGAGGTGGTGATCTTCCTCGAGGCCCTGCCCCGCACCGAGCGCGGCAAGCTCGACCGCTCGCAGCTGCCCGAGCCACCGGTGATCGGGGGCCCGGAGACCTACGGGCCGATGAGCGACTGGGAACAGGCGATCGCCGCGGTCTGGGCCGACGCGCTGGAGCTGGAGTCGGTCGGCCCGGACACCGACTTCTTCGAACTCGGCGGCGATTCGCTTGCCGCGGAGGCGGTTCTGGCGCAGACCGTCGCGGTGCTCGGGGTACCCGCCGAGCAGGTGACGATGACCGCTCTGGTCGAGGCGCCCACGGTGCGCGAGTTCGCCACCCGGGTGCGGCGCACCCCCGATGCCCTGGGAGCGGTGCTGATCCCGCTGAACCCGGTCTCGGAGAAGACCTCCGACAAGCCGCCGGTGTTCTTCGTCGCCGGCGGCGGGGGTCTCGGTGTCGCCTTCGTGGCGCTGGCCCGCAGGCTCGGCGACCGGGCCAGCTACGCACTGCAGCTGCACGCGATGGAACGCCGCGGCCTTCCCGACTGGACCGTCAAGCGCACCGCCAGGCGCAACATTGCGGCAATGAAAACCGTTGCGCCACAAGGGCCTTACGTGATCGCCGGGCACTCCTACGGCGGCATCGTGGCCTACGAGATGGCGCAGCAGCTACGGGCCGCGGGCGAACTGGTCGAACTGCTCGCCATTCTCGACTCGTTCCCGCCGAACCCCGTTCTGCACCCCGTGCCCGAGACCCGGCCACTGCTGGCCCGGGTGAAGTCGGGTGTGGGCCTGCTCGCGACCGGCTGGGCGACCACGCCGGGCACCGGCAACTACTGGCGCTTCTACGACATGACCAGCTTCATCGGCCGCCACCACCGGGGACGCCCCTACCCCGGGCGGGCCCTGGTGCTGATCGCCGACTCCCCCGAGCGCGAGCAGCGGTCGGCCTGGACCGGTTACCTGACCGGCGACTGGCAGCTGCGCGAGGTGCCCGGCGACCACTACAGCATGCTGCGCGAACCGCAGGTGGCCGGTCTCGCCCAGGAGTTGCTAGGCGCCCTGGGCGACTGACCGGCCTACTCGCCGAACTGGGCGATCACGTCGACGATCAGCACGCTGCTGCCCTGGCCGGCGTCCGCGGTCAGCACCATCACCCGGCTGCCCACCTTCTGACCCTTGAGCTGCGGAGCGACCTGCAGCACATCGGCCACCGGCACGATCCGCGGTGCCTGTGCCCAGGTGTTCTGGATCGCCGTGCCGTCGGTCAGGGCGCTCTGCACGATCTGCAGGGCCAGGTTGCCCTTGTCGGCGATCGTCGCCCCGGTGCCCTTGATCAGCAGCGTGCCCTTGTCCTGCTGCGGCGCCGTGACCCCCTTGGTCGAGGTCACCTTGGGCTCCTTGCCCGAGACGTTCTCCACCACCGGGTAGCCGGCAGGTGCCTTGACCACCTCACCGGTGGCCGCGGCGGGCTTGGGCAGCGAACCGACGATGTCGACGACGAACAACAGGGTCTGGCCACCGAGTTCGTGGGCACCGGCGTCGGTGCCGTAACCCTGCGCCGGCGGCACCGAGATCAGCACCCGCGAGCCGATGTTCTGACCGACCAGGCTCTTGTCCCAGCCGTCGATGACCTGGCCGACCCCGATCGGGAAGACCGTGGGCCGCTTGCGGTCGTAGGAGTTGTCGAAGATGTTGACCTTGCCGTCCTTGGGCTTCCAGGTCTGGCCGAAGTAGTTGACCACCAGGTAGTCACCGGACTTGACCTTCTCGCCCTTGCCCTCGACCAGCACCGAGGTCTCCAGCTTGGTGGGGGCCTCGCTGGTCGGCACGGTCAGCGCGGGCTTGCTGCCGAAGTCCCCGGTCACCGTGACCCCGAGCGGGGTCTTGCGCTGCGGGGCGGTGGCCGCGGCCACGGTGGCCTCGGTCGCCGAGGGGGACGGCGCGGAGGCCGAGGCGTCGGACGACGACGCGGTGGTGTCGTCACCGCCACCGCACCCGGCCAGCAGGAGAGCCAGCGCGGCGGGAATCGCGACCAGCGCGGTACGACGTCGGGAGCGGATGGGGAAGCCGTTCGACACGGGAGAAGACCTCTGCGTTGACCAGTAGGGCGGCGATCGCCGGCGCGCGACCGCTGGACACGCTACCTGAGCCAGATGTGATTCCCGACCGGCGGGGATCGGCTCGGCGTGGGCGAGGATCGCGATGAGCTGGCACGGTCGGCGGCGGGCGTCGGGGGCCGCCGCCGCCGACCGTGGCTTGATCCGGGACGGAACGCCCTACGTCCGGCGTTCCGTCCCGAGTGCTGGGTGGCACCCGTCAGGCGATAGGTCGCGCGAGTACCTCAGTCCTGCGATGCCAACTGCTGTCGAGCCCCAACTGCTGCTGTTCTCAACTGCTTTGGCACTCAGGACACTACTTGGCGCGAGCGTCGGCAGGCCTGCAGCGAACCTCCGTCGTTCGGGCCAAACTTCGCTCCCTCGCTCGGCGCCGCCCCGGGGACGCAGGTGAAGATCGCCTCGTCCTGACGGCGCCGGGGCATCGGCCGATCGGTGCAACGACCGTCACCAGGGCGCGGGCGCGAAATCCTTGAGGAACACCCCGTACAGGTCCTCCCCGGCCTCGCCGCGAACGATCGGGTCGTAGACCCGGGCGGCGCCGTCCACCAGGTCGAGCGGTGCGTGAAACCCCTCCTGGGCCAGGCGAATCTTGGTGTGGTGCGGGCGTTCGTCGGTGATCCAGCCGGTGTCGACACTCGTCATCAGGATGGCGTCGGTCTCGAACATCTCGCGGGCGCTCGTGCGCGTGAGCATGTTCACGGCGGCCTTGGCCATGTTGGTGTGCGGATGCCCCGGCCCCTTGTACCCGCGCCCGAACACCCCCTCCATGGCGCTCACGTTCACCACGTACTTGCGCCGCGCGGCGGCCGCGGCCATCGACGGGCGCAGCCGCGAGATCAGGATGAAGGGAGCCGTCGTGTTGGCCAACTGCACCTCGAGCATCTCGAGCGGGTCGACCTCGTGCACGGCCTGCGTCCACGAGTTGACGTCGTCGAGGTCGGGCAGCAGCCCGCCGGCGTCGATGGCGGTGCCCGCGGCGAGCCGCTCCAGTGAGGAGTTGCCAGCGCCCATCGCCTGGTCGGCGAGCTCCTGGGCGGCCGCGCTCACATCAGCTGCCGCCGCGAGGATCGGGTGCGCGGCCAGGCTGCGCTCGAGGGCGAGCGGGTGTTGGTCGTTCGTGTGGCCGAAAGTGACCAGC
>DAIOVT010000266.1:0-5747 GCA_036758885.1 Kineosporiaceae bacterium | reverse complement strand
CGGCCCTTGCCCCGCAACCTGACCTTCTGCCCCTCGCGGACCCCGGCCGGGATCCGCGCGTTGATGGTCCGCGGCGTCGAGCCCGGGTCGTCGACCCGAAGGCTCAGCTGAGAACCCTCGACCGCTTGGCGCAGAGTCAGATTGACCTCCGCGACCAGATCGGTGCCACGCTGCGGGCCACGGGTGCTGCGCGTGGTCGGGCCCGCCCCGGTGTTGCCGAAGATGCCCCCGAACAGGTCGTCCAGGTTGATCTGCTGACCGCCCGGACCCGTTGTGGTGGTGCGGAAATCACCACCACCGGCCTGGCCGAACAGGCCCCCGAAGACGTCCTCGAAGCCCGCACCGCCGCCCGGACCCGCAGGGCCACCGGCGGTGAACCGGGCGCCGCCGCGCGACATCGTGCGGATCGCGTCGTACTGCTGGCGCTGCTCCGGATCGGAGAGCACCGCGTAGGCCTCACCGATGTCCTTGAACTTGCGCTCGGCCGCCGCATCACCCTGATTCGCATCGGGGTGATACTTGCGGGCCAACTTGCGGTAGGCCTTCTTCACCGCCTCGGCGTCAGCGTCGGAGCTGACGCCGAGCACGGCGTAGAAGTCCTTCTCGAACCAGTCCTGTCCTGCCATCGCGTCCCTCAGTTCAGCCGCATCACGCGGGATCGGCGACGGCGACCCGAGCCGGCCGGATCACTCGCTCGCCGACCCGGTAACCCGGCTGCATGACCTGCACGACGGTGGTCACCGTCGTACCCTGCGCCAATTCGGCCGTCGTGTGCATCAATGCCTCATGCACGGTCGGATCGAAGGGTTCGCCGGGCTGCCCGTAGCGCTCCAGGCCGTACCGCTGCAGCGTCGCCTCGAGCTTCTCGGCGATCGCCGCGAACGGTCCGGACTCCAGATCACCGTGCTGACGGGCCAGGTGCACGTCGTCCAGCACCGGCAGCAGCGCCTCCATCACGCCCGCCACCGCGGCGTCCCGGGCGACCTCACGGTCACGCTCGACACGCTTGCGGTAGTTGACGTACTCGGCGTTCAGCCGCTGCAGGTCACCCAGCCGTTCCTCGGCCAGCTTCTGCGCCGCGACCAGCTCCGCGTCCGCCGCCGCGCCGGCCACCCCGGCTCCGCCGGCCGGAACTGCTTCCGGCGCAACGGATCCAGCTGTGGCATCGGCGTACGCGGCGCGGACCTTGCCGGTCTGCGGATCGATCCGCCGGCGATCGTGGACGACGGGGCCCTCGGCCTCGCCGTCCACGACCTGTGGATCCTCCGCCATCACTTGTCCTCGTCGACGATCTCGGCGTCGACGATGTCCTCGTCACCGGAACCGGACTCGGTGGTGGTCGAGTCGCCCGTACCGGACTGACCCGAGGCCGCCGACTCCTCCTGGGACGCCGCGTACATCGCGGTGCCGAGGGCCTGACTGGCCGCGGACAGCTTCTCGTGCTTGGCCTTGACCTCGTCGATGTCGTCGCCCTTGAGCGCGGTGTTCAGCTCGTCGATGGCGGTCTGCACCTCGGCCTTGTTGCTGTCCGGGATCTTGTCGGCGTTGTCGGCCAGGAACTTCTCGGTCGAGTAGACGAGCTGCTCGGCCGTGTTGCGCGCCTCGGCGGACTCACGCTGCTTGCGGTCGTCCTCGGCGTGCGCCTCGGCGTCCTTGACCATGCGGTCGATCTCGTCCTTGGACAGCGCGCTGCCGCCACTGACCTCGACCGTGCGCTCATTGCCGGTGCCCCGGTCCTTGGCCGCCACGTGCACGATGCCGTTGGCGTCGATGTCGAAGGTGACCTCGATCTGCGGGATGCCGCGCGGCGCCGGCGCGATACCGGAGAGGGTGAACCGGCCCAGCAACTTGTTGTGCTGCACCAGCTCTCGCTCGCCCTGGTAGATCTGGATGTCGACGCTCGGCTGGTTGTCGTCGGCCGTGGTGAAGGTCTCCGAGGCCTTGGTCGGGATCGCGGTGTTGCGCTGGATCAGCTTGGTCATGATCCCGCCCTTGGTCTCGATACCCAGGGACAGCGGGGTCACGTCGATCAGCAGCACGTCCTTGCGCTCGCCCTTGAGCACGCCGGCCTGCAGGGCCGCACCGACGGCGACGACCTCGTCCGGGTTGACGCCCTTGTTCGGCTCCTTGCCGCCGGTCAGCTCGCGGACCACCTCGGCCACGGCGGGCATCCGGGTGGAGCCGCCGACCAGGATCACGTGGTCGATCTTGCTGACGTCGACACCGGCGTCCTTGATCACCGCGCGGAACGGGGCCTTGGTGCGCTCGAGCAGGTCGGAGGTCATCTTCTCGAACTGGGCGCGGGTCAGCTTCTCGTCGAGGTGGATCGGACCGTTCTCGGTCATCGAGAGGTACTGCAGCGAGATCGTCGTGGACGTTGAGCTGGACAGTTCCTTCTTCGCCTGCTCGGCGGCCTCACGCAGCCGCTGCAGCGCGATCTTGTCCTTGGACAGGTCCGGGCCGCCCTGCATCTTCACGGTGTTGACCAGGTGGTCGACGACGCGCTGGTCCCAGTCGTCACCGCCGAGGTGGTTGTCACCGGAGGTGGCCTTCACCTGGATCGTGGAGAAGCCGTCGTCCTCCTTGCCGACCTCGAGCAGGGAGACGTCGAAGGTGCCGCCACCGAGGTCGAAGACCAGGATGAGCTCGTCCTCCTTGCCCTTCTCCAGGCCGTAGGCCAGAGCCGCGGCGGTGGGCTCGTTGATGATCCGCAGCACGTTCAGGCCCGCGATCTCGCCGGCCTCCTTGGTGGCCTGGCGCTGCGCGTCGTTGAAGTAGGCCGGAACGGTGATCACCGCGTCGGTGACCTTCTCGCCCAGGTACTCCTCGGCGTCGCGCTTGAGCTTCTGCAGAACCCGCGCGGAGATCTCCTGCGCGGTGTACTTCTTGCCGTCGATCTCGACGGACCAGTCGGTGCCGATGTGGCGCTTGACCGACCTGATGGTGCGATCGACGTTGGTGACCGCCTGTCGCTTGGCGATCTCGCCGACCAGCGGCTCGCCCGACTTCGCGAAGGCCACGACGGACGGCGTGGTGCGTCCGCCCTCGGCGTTCGCGATGACCGTGGGCTCGCCTCCTTCGAGGACGGCGACGACGGAGTTGGTGGTGCCCAGGTCGATACCGACCGCTCGTGCCATGTTCGTTGATCCCTCTCGTGCGTGGTCCCACCGGGGACGATCCCCGGCAGGGTTGAGTTGCCCTCACTCACCTTCGGCAGGTCCGGCGATCATGTCAAGAACCGGCGTACCAAAGTTGAGTCTGATGGGCTCAACCAAGCAGCCGTGGGCTGTGTTCCCGATCTGAGGACGAAATCTTGGCGGCGCCGCGCCGGGCCGACCGGAAAGCACCCGATCGGCTCAGCCGGATCCGGTCGGATGCGCACCGGGCGTGTGCCCGAAGCTGCGCCGGAAGACGTCGATGAAGGCACTCGCCGAGGCCCAGCCGCAGCGGTGCGCCGTCGCGGTGACCGGCGTGTTCTCGGCGAGCAGGATCAGCGCGTGGTGCAGCCGGAGCTGGGTTCGCCACTGGGTGAAGGTCATACCGAGGTCGCTGCGGAACAGCCTGGACGCCGTCCGCTCGCTCACCCCCACCTCTCGTCCCAGCTCGGCCAGCGTCCGCGGGTCGCCCGGGTCGGCGAGCAGCAGGTCGCACAGCGCCCGCAGGGGCGCCGTCCGGGGCAGGGGCACGTACAGCGGACGGCGCCCCGCCCCGCGAACCTGGTCGATCAGGACGGCGCGCAGTCGCGCCCGCTCGGGACTGTCACCCCGCTCACCGGTGTGCGCGACGATCAGTTCGCGCAGCAGCGGACCCACCGAGAGCACGGTCGGGGTGTCGAGGCCGAGCGGGTTCTCGGTGGCCGGCAGACCGATCAGATGCAGTTCGACGTCGCCGTGCGCCCGGTGCGCGTGCACCGTGCCGGCGGGCACCCAGATCGCGCTGGTCGCCGGAGCCGCCCAGGCACCGCCGTCGGTGGTGACCGTGAGCAAACCGCTTCGCGCGTAGACGATTTGGTGATCGTCGTGACGATGGGCGCCGATCGAGACACCGCCCACGAGCGACTGCACCTGGGTCGGGGCGACGGAGAGGTGGCGGATCTGCGACATTGTTCGTCAGATTATCGGAAGCCGGACACCGACTTCCCCGAACAGCATGGATCGGGTGAACACCAGGACCTCGATCGCGCTGCTGGCCGGCGGCCATGCCTGCGTGGACGTCTACCAGGGCGCCGTCGCCGCGCTGGTGCCGTACTTCATCGCCGAGCGCCACTACAGCTACGCCGCGGCGTCCGGCATCGTGCTGGCCGCCTCCCTGCTCTCCTCGATCGCCCAACCGCTCTTCGGTGTGCTGACCGACCGCTGGGCGATGCCCTGGCTGATCCCCGCCGCCACCCTGACCGGCGGTGCCGGGATCGCGCTCAGCGGTCTCACCGGCTCCTACCCGCTGACCCTGGTGTTCGCCGCGCTCTCCGGTGTCGGGGTGGCGGCCTACCACCCCGAGTCGGCGCGGATCGCCCGCCTCGCCAGTGCCGGCAGCCACCGGGCGATGGCCTGGTTCTCGACCGGCGGCAACATCGGGTTCGCGGTCGCGCCGCTGCTCGTCGCCGGCCTCGTCGCGACCGGCGGACTGACCCGGACCCCGTTCCTCGCGGTCCCGGCGATCATCGGCGCCGCAGTGTCGCTGCCGGTGCTGAACGCCTTGCGCCGCAACCGGAACGAGCAGTCCGGGGCCCGCCTCGGGACCGGCCCGGACGACGTCCCCGCGTTCGCCCGACTGTCGCTCGCGGTGGTCCTCAGGTCGATCACCTTCGTCGGGCTGAGCACGTTCATCTCCCTGTACGCGCAACAGCGCAACGCCGGCCTCGAGCACGCGGGCACCGCCGCCCTGTTCCTGCTCTACCTGGGCGGGGTGGTCGGTTCGCTGCTCGGCGGCTCCCTGGCCCACCGCTGGGACCGGGTGCGGGTCTGCGGCTGGTCCTACGCGGCGAGCGTGCTCACCGTCGCAGGGCTGGTGTGGGCGCCGGGCCCGGCGATGTTCGTCTTCGTCGCCCTCACCTCGATCAGCCTCTACGTGCCGTTCTCGTTGCAGGTCACCCTCGGCCAGGACTACCTGCCCTCCCGGGTCGGCACCGCCAGCGGCATCACCCTCGGCCTGACGGTCAGCATCGGCGGCCTGGCCAGCCCGGTGATCGGCGCCCTCGCCGACGCCACCTCGCTGCACACCGCCCTGGCACCGCTGGTGCTGATGCCCGCCCTCGGCGCGTTGCTCTTCCGCACCCTGACCGACCCCGGCGTCCGGGTCGGCGCCGCGTCACCGCCGGCCCGTGTCTGACCGGGCCGGGCCTCGTCGACCGGCAGACTGGCGCCATGGACGTCGTCCGCTCGTTGTTGTTGTTCGTCTGCGCCGCGATCGCCGAGATCGGCGGTGCCTGGCTGATCTGGCAGGGCGTGCGCGAACACCGCGGCGCCGCCTGGATCGGCGCCGGCGTCGTCGCGCTGGGCATCTACGGGTTCGTCGCCACCCTGCAGCCGGACGCGCACTTCGGCCGGATCCTGGCCGCCTACGGCGGGATCTTCGTGGCCGGCTCGCTGGCCTGGGGAATGGTGATGGACGGCTACCGGCCCGACCGCTTCGACCTGATCGGCGCAGCCCTGTGCCTGGCCGGGGTCGCCGTGATCATGTACGCGCCCCGCCCGGCCGGCTGAGCCTGCCCACCGTGGACGCGGACGCTTTTGTGTTCGTCTCGGCGC
>DAIOVT010000265.1:0-5757 GCA_036758885.1 Kineosporiaceae bacterium | reverse complement strand
GGCACCGTGACTGGCCATCTTGCGAGCGGGCAGCGACTGCGGAATGCCGTAGGCGCCCGAGGAGGGGTTCATGGCGTTCCAGCGCCAGTTGCTCTCCTTGGTCCAGAGCAGGTCCAGGCACTGGAACTGGCCGGCGCCCCAGCCGCGCTGCGCGAGCAGCACCCGGGCCAACGCCTTGGGGTTCTTCTGCGCCGCCGCGGCAGCCTTGGCCAGGGCGGCGGTGCGGGCGGCCTCGTCGCTGGCGGCCTGGGCCGCGGCGACGGCGGCCATCACGCCACCGGCGTCCTGGGCGGCGTCCTTGACCTGCTGCACCTGCTGGGTCTTCACCAGCTGCTGCTTGAGCGAGCTCTCCACGCCGTCCCGGGCCAGCGTCCTGGTGTCGACGACCGTGCCCACCATCGACTGCTGCAGGGCCATGGTGCCGGCCACGTTGGCGTCGGCGCCGCCGACCACCGCGCTGTGCAGCTTCTGCGGCACCTGGGCGCCCACCGCCCCGAACATCGCCATCGCCAGGATCCCGCCCTTGGCGAGCTTGCGATACGCCTCGGTGCGGGCCGACTCGTCGGCCTTGCGGCGCTCCCGAAGCTCCCGGCGGGAGACCAGAGCAGTGCCGGCCAGGGGTCGATCCGTGGCCCGGCGGGAGGTGACCGCCGGAGTGCCCGAGACCGGCGTCGGCGCCGGCACCGCGAGATCGGTCCAGTCCTGGGCCGAGCCGGCGTCCAGATCGATGTACGGCCGGGCCAGGCGAACCGTGCCCGCCTCGGCGAACACCTCGTCGACGGCGCGACCGAGCTGCAGCACGGTCGTCGCCTCCCAGTCGGGCCGCAACCAGGTGACGCCGGACCCACCCGGGTCGACCGTCTCGTCACCGGTCTGCGACTGCGCGTTCCACCACGGCAACGCCGCCCCTGTCAGTACAGGCGGCGCGTACAGGTTCTGCGACACAGCATCCCTTCGAAGTCACCCGTCGGCTCGTTGAACGGCGGTTGTCCGTTCGGCAAACCCAGGTGAGCCGATCTCCGACGCCGGTGTGCCGGCGCGGAACCGATCTGGACTGATCCGGCAACGATGTCCGTTGGCCGCGGTCGCGGTCCAGACGAGCCCGGAAGCAGGATGGCTGATCGTGATGACTTCTATCTTGAACATCACGCTCCGTATATCAATGTGATGAACCCCACATGACAGTTCGCGATCACTCAAGGTGACGTGAAGGCGATTTAAGCTGGTCATGACCATCTGACCGTCACTTTGGGACGACGGAGGGTGATGATCCGACTCGAATGGCCGTCGCCTTGAGTAATCTCCGATGGAGAGGCTTATACCATCCGGAACCGGGCATTCAGGGCGTGACGGAAAGACCTGGCGGTCCGATTCTGTTTGCGGATCAGCCGTTGCCCAACCGTCCGCTCGGCCGTCTGCCCAGCTACCTGCCGGCAGGGTCAGGTCAGGGCTCGAGCCCCTCGAGCAGCTCGGTGACCAGGGCGGCCACCGGTGAACGCTCCGAGCGGGTCAGCGTGACGTGCGCGAACAGCGGATGGCCCTTCAGCGCCTCGATCACCGCAGCCACACCGTCGTGCCGGCCCACCCGCAGGTTGTCCCGCTGGGCGACGTCGTGGGTGAGCACCACCCGGGAGTTCTGGCCGATCCGGGAGAGCACCGTGAGCAGCACGTTGCGCTCCAGCGACTGCGCCTCGTCGACCACCACGAAGGCGTCGTGCAGCGACCGGCCGCGGATGTGCGTCAACGGCAGCACCTCGAGCATGCCGCGGTCGATCACCTCTTCGACGACCTCCGGGGCGACCAGGGCACCGAGGGTGTCGAAGACCGCCTGGGCCCACGGGTTCATCTTCTCGGCCTCGGTGCCCGGCAGGTAGCCGAGCTCCTGGCCACCGACCGCGTACAGCGGGCGGAACACCATGACCTTGCGGTGCTGGTTGCGCTCGAGCACCGCCTCCAGCCCGGCGCACAGCGCCAGCGCCGACTTGCCGGTCCCGGCGCGGCCGCCGAGGGAGAGGATGCCGATCTCGGGATCGAGCAACAGCTCGACCGCCACCCGCTGCTCGGCGCTGCGGCCGTGCACCCCCAGCACGTCACGGTCGCCACGGACCAGCTTGATCTTCTTGTCGGCGGCGACCCGGCCGAGCGCCGATCCACGCGGCGAGAGCAGCACCAGACCGGTGTGGCACGGCAGGTCACCGGTGGCGGGCAGTTCGAGCTGCTGGTCCGAGTACAGCTCGGACATCTGCTCGGCGGTGATCTCGAGCTCGGTCATACCGGTCCACCCGGCCTCGACCGGGTGCTCCGGCAGGTACTCCTCGGTCTCCAGCCCCACCGCGGACGCCTTGATCCGCAGCGGCAGGTCCTTGCTGACCAGCGTCACCTGGCGGCCGTCCGCGGCCAGGGCGCGGGCGACGGCGAGGATTCGGCTGTCGTTGTCGCCCAGCCTGAATCCGGCCGGCAGCACGGAGGGATCGGCGTGGTTCAGTTCCACCCGCAGCACCCCGCCGGCCGAACCGATCGGGATGGGAGCGTCCAGGCGGCCGTACTGGGCTCGCATGTCGTCCAGGATCCGCAGCGCCTGCCGGGCGAAATAGCCCAGCTCGGGATGATGGCGCTTGCCCTCGAGTTCGGTCACCACCACGATCGGGAGGACCACCTCGTGTTCGTCGAACCGGGTGATCGCCCTCGGATCGGCCAGCAGCACCGACGTGTCGAGCACGAACGTGCGCTGGGAGTTGAGCCGAACCTCGGACGCTACCTCGCGGCGGGTTGGTGACACGGGCCGCTCCCTCCGGGACCTCGACCCACTGGTCGCCCGGCCCCAGCTCGACGCCGACCGTCCTTCGACGGACTCTTCCGGCAACGCTACGTCGGCAACCGTGACGGCCCAACAAGTGCGCTGCCCGAGTACACGATCGGGGGCCGCGCGAGCCATGACAAGACGGACAGCGGTGAGAGTTGCCTCATGCGCCGAAACGGCGCTCCCGCTGGGCGTAGGAGCGCAACGCGCGCAGGAAGTCGACCTTGCGGAAGTCCGGCCACAGCGCCTCGCAGAAGTAGAACTCGCTGTGCGCGCTCTGCCAGAGCAGGAACCCGGACAACCGCTGCTCCCCCGAGGTACGAATCACCAGGTCAGGGTCAGGCTGGCCCTTGGTGTAGAGGTGCTCGGCGATGTGTTCGACGTCCAGGGTCTCAGCGAGCTGCTCGAGCGAGAAGCCCTGCGCCGCCTTGTCGTGCAACAGCGACCGGACGGCGTCCGCGATCTCCCGGCGGCCGCCGTAGCCGACCGCAACGTTCACGTGCAGGCCCTTGGCCGGACGCGTGGCGTCCTCGTACTCCTTGAGCGCCCGGGAGAGTTGCGGCGGCAGCAGGTCCAGCGAGCCGACCGGATGCACCCGCCATCGGCCGGTGTCAGCGATCCGGCCGACCAGGTCCTCGATGATCGTGTACAACTCGGTCAGCTCCCGGCTGGGCCGGGACAGATTGTCGGTGGAGAGCAGCCACAGGGTCACCCGTTCGACCCCGGCCTCCTCGCACCAGCCGAGGAACTCGAGCACGTTGGCCGCACCGGCCCGATGCCCGTCGCTGGTGGGCGCGCCGTAGAGCCGGGCCCACCGCCGGTTGCCGTCGACCAGCACGCCGATATGGCGCGGAATGTCCGACCGTTCGAGTCCGGCCGACAATCTGCGCTCGTACATCCCGTACAGCAGACCGCGCAGGCCCATTCGTCACCTTCCGCCAGGACCCACTCAGCGCCTGTCAGGCCGCCGATCACATTGGCACAAAGCTACTCCTCGCAGCGACCGGCCACGGTCCGAAGCGACCCTACGCCCACGGGAGTTATGCACAAAGTGCATGTCCACCGACACGGACAGCCACGGAGTGTGGCGACGGGTGGATCCTTCACCGGCTCGGGGCCGCCCGTATTACCTACGTTTCCGTAACCTACGGATGCGTAGGTTACGCTGATCGCATGGTCTCGCCTGAGAAGAGCGCGCAGCCGCCGTCGAAGTTGTCGATGTCGCTGGTCAAGCCCCGGCTCCGGGGTTGGCTGCATGCGGCGTCGTTACCGCTGGCCGCGGTCATGAGCGGACTGATGTTCATGCTGGCCGAGAGCTCACAGCACCGGATCGCGGTCGCCGTGTTCGCCGCGAGCTCGATCCTGCTGTTCACCGTGAGTGCGATCTTCCATCGAGGGACCTGGGGACCGCGGGCCTACGCCCTGTTACGCCGGTTCGACCACGCCAACATCTTTCTGGTGATCGCCGGGTCGTACACCCCGTTCGCCCTGCTGCTGCTGCCCCCGACGACGGCGCGCACGCTGCTGATCGTGGTCTGGACGGGCGCGCTGATCGGCATCGCCTTCCGGGTGCTCTGGCTGCACGCCCCGCGCTGGGTGTACACCCCGGCGTACGTCGCCCTGGGCTGGGCCGCCGTGATCGTGCTGCCCGACTTCTGGGCCACCGGGCAGTTCACGGTGCTCGGCCTGGTGCTGCTCGGCGGCCTGCTCTACACGGCCGGCGGCATCATCTACGCCCTGCGCCGGCCCAACCCCTGGCCGCGCTGGTTCGGTTTCCACGAGGTCTTCCACGCGTGCACGGTCGCCGCCTTCGCGGCCCACGCGGTCGGCGTCTGCCTGGCCCTGCTGGCCACCCGCGGCACCGCGATCAGCTGACCGGCCACACCGGAGCGGCTGGGCGGTCAGTCGTCCGGAGCCGCCGGCGAACCGTCTCCGGAGGCGGCGCCGTCCGGAGCGTCCTTGCCCGTGTCATCGGCCCCCGCGGCGGCCGGGCGGACGTCGGACCCGGCGCCGGTCGGCACCGATTCCCGGTCGCCCTCGCCGTCGCCCGGCTGCGGGCTGTAGCGGATCGTGCGCAGGTGTTTGACCATGCTGCGGATCAGCACCATGGTCGCCAACGCGAGCAGGAACATCGCCACGAATCCGGCGAACCCCGGGCCGATCGGCCGGGCCTCGGTACCCATCGGCACGGCCGGCGGCAGCGCCAGCGCTGCTGACGCTGGCGAGAACAGCGGCGAGAACAGCGCGGCGCTCATCGGATCGCCTGCCGGCCGCCGGCCAACCCGGTCCGGCCGTCGCCGGTGCGCAGCCCGGCGAACAGGTCGTCCTCGGGCAACGGGGCGTCGACCAGGCACCGGGCGCGCATGAACTCCTCGGTCGACCAGGCCACCCGCTGCACCTCCAGCGGCACCGAGAAGAACCAGCCGTTCGGGTCGATCTGGGTGGCGTGCGCGAGCAGCGCGGCGTCCCTGACCTCGAAGTGGTCGGCGCACTCGATCCGGGTGGTGATCGACGCCTCGTAGGCCTCGGCGTCGGGGTGATTGCGCTCACGACGCTCGAGCCACTCGGCGAACGGCGACTCCAGCCCCGCGGCCAGCGCCGCCTCGTGCAGCCGCTCGAGCTTTCGCGAGGAGAACATCCGGTCGTAGTAGAGCTTGAGCGGCTGCCACGGCTCGCCCCGCCCGGGGTAGCGCTCGGGATCACCCGCGGCGTCGAAGGCCTCGACCGAGATCCGGTGGCACATGATGTGGTCCGGGTGCGGGTAGCCGCCGTTCTCGTCGTAGGTGATCATCACGTGCGGACGGAACCGGCGCACCTGCTCGACCAGTGGGGCGGCCGCCTCCTCCAGCGGGAGCAGGCCGAAGCAGCCCTCGGGCAACGGGGGCAGCGGATCACCCTCGGGCAGCCCGGAGTCGACGAAACCCAGCCAGACGTGCTGGACCCCGAGCACCTCGATC
>DAIOVT010000264.1:0-5760 GCA_036758885.1 Kineosporiaceae bacterium | reverse complement strand
GCTGAGCATGCCCCCCGTGGACGCGGACGCTTTTGTGTTCGTCTGGGAGCACAAAAGCGTCCGCGTCGCGCGCGGGTTGATGCCCACGGGGTCGAGAATCGCCGCATGGACGCATCGGGCGGGCAGTACGTCGTCGATCTTCGAGAGATCGGGCGGGGTGAACCCGGCGACCGGCTCGCGCTGGTCGGCGGCAAGGCCGCCAACCTGGGCGAACTGAACCGGATCGAGGGCATCGACGTGCCGCCCGGGTTCTGCCTGACCACCACGGCCTTCGACCGGGGCATGGCCCGGGTACCCGGGCTCGGCGAACTGCTCGACGAGCTCTCCGCCGCCGCGGACGGCGAGACCAGCGGTGTCGCCGTCCGGATCCGGGCCGCGATCGAACGAGCCGGCCTGCCCGGCGACGTCGCCACCGCGATCGCCGGAGCCCTCCGGACCTACGACACCGCGGCGACCTTCGCCGTCCGCTCGAGTGCCACCGCCGAGGACCTGCCCACCGCCTCGTTCGCGGGCCAGCAGGACAGCTATCTCAACATCGTTGGCGCAGAAGCGATCTGCGCACACGTCGTGCGTTGCTGGGCATCGCTGTTCACCGATCGCGCAGTGGTCTACCGGCGCCGGGCCGACGTCGATCACCGCACCGCCCACATGGCGGTGGTGGTGCAGCAGATGGTGGACGCGGAGGCGTCCGGGGTGCTGTTCACCGCCGACCCGGTCTCCGGCCATCGCCGGCGGGCGCAGATCGAGGCGATCAAGGGGCTCGGCGAGGCACTGGTCTCGGGGCTGGTCACCCCCGACCGGTTCACCGTGCAGCACGGCGAGGTGCTCGAGCGCGAGCTCACGAACACCCGGCGGCCGGCGCTGACCGATGCCCGGGCGGTGACGCTGGCCGGTCTCGGACGCCGCGTCGAGCAGCACTTCGGCCGGCCCCAGGACATCGAATGGTGCTTGGCTCGCAACGGATCCCGCGAGGAGTTCCGGTTCGTGCAGAGCCGGCCGATCACCACCCTGTTCCCCCTGCCGGACATCGGCGACGACGCCCCGCACGTCTACCTCTCGGTCGGGCACCAACAGATGATGACCGACGCGATGACACCGTTGGGGCTGAGCGTGTTCCAGCTGACCGCGGCCGCCACGATGTACTCCGCGGGCGGACGGCTGTTCGTCGACGTGGCGCCGCGGCTGGCCGGGCCGGGTGCCCGCACCGCGATGGTCGAGATGATCAGTCGCGCAGAACCCTTGATGGGCAACGCCTTACGGACGGCGCTGGACACGTTCATGCCGGACCCGGACGATCGGGGCGACGGCGAAGCGTCCCGGCCGGCCCCGCCGACACCGGCGGAGCCCGAACCGCTTCCGACCGACCACGCCGTTGTCGGCGAACTCGTCCGGTCGATCGACGCCTCGATCGCCGCGGCCGCCGCCGTCCTGGCCGGACGCACCGGCCCGGATCTGTTCGACGCGATGATCGCGGACGTCGAGGAGCTCAAGAGGTCCTTGTTCAACGCGCGGAGCCTGCAGGTGATCATGGCCGGCATGGACGCCGTCCAATGGCTGCGCGAGCGGATGCGCGAGTGGCTGGACGAACCGAACGCGGGCGACGTGCTGACCCAGTCGCTGCCCGACAACGTCACCGCGCAGATGGGGCTCGACCTGCTCGACGTCGCCGACGTGATCCGGCCGCACCCGCATCTGGTGGCCTTCCTGCAGCAACGGCACCGAGCCGGCGACGCGGCGTTCCTGGACCGGCTCGGCGAACTGCCCGGCGGGGCTGCGGCGAGATCCGCCGTCGAGGGCTGGCTCGACCGTTACGGCATGCGCGGCCCCGGCGAGATCGACATCACCCGGCCACGCTGGCGCGAGCGCCCCGACCTGCTGCTGCCACTGATCCTGGGCAACGTCCGGAACTTCGAACCCGGTTCTCACGCAAGGCTTTTCGCTCAGGGCCTGGAATCAGCCCGGCAGACCGAGCAGTCGGTGCTGGCCCGTCTTCGCGGCCTGCCCGACGGCGAGCGGAGGGCGGCCGAGACCAAGCGCATGATCGAGGTGGCCAGAACGTTCAGCGGCTACCGCGAGTACCCCAAGTACGGGATCATCGCCCGCTACTTCGTGTACAAGCGGGCGTTGCTGGCCGAGGCCGATCGCCTGGCCGCCGCCGGGGTGCTGCGCGAGCCGGACGACGCCTCCTTCCTCACGTTCGCGGAGTTTCACGACGCCTCCCGGACCCGGCGGGCCGATCGGCGGCTGATCGAACGCCGCCGGCAGGAGTTCGACGGCCAGCAGGCGCTGACCCCGCCGCGGGTGATGACCTCGGACGGCGAGGTGTTCAACGGCGGCTACCGGCGCACCGATCTGCCGGACGGCGCCCTCGCCGGCCTGGCGGTCTCCGCCGGGACCGTCGAGGGCCGGGCCCGGGTGCTGCTGCGGATGACCGAGGCCGACCTCGAACCCGGCGACATCCTGGTCACTCCGCACACCGACCCGAGTTGGACACCGCTGTTCGTCGGTCTGGGTGGCCTGGTCACCGAGGTGGGCGGGTTGATGACGCACGGCGCGGTGATCGCCCGTGAGTACGGCCTGCCGGCGGTGGTCGGCGTGGTCGACGCCACCCGGCTGATCCCCGACGGGCAACGGATCCGGGTGCACGGCACCGAGGGCTACGTCGAGGTGCTGTCGTGATCGACGTCCACGATCTCTGGTCGTTCGCCCTGCTGGCGGGGCTGGTGACGATCGTGCCGGGGCTGGACACCGCGTTGGTGCTGCGCACCGCCGCCCGGCACTCGCGACGGGCGGCGTTCGGCGCGGCGCTCGGCGTGAACACCGGGGTGATCGCCTGGGGCATCGCCGCCGCGGTCGGCGTCTCGGCGGTGCTGTCGGCGTCCGAGACCGCCTATCTGCTGCTGCGGATCGCCGGCGCCCTGTACCTGCTCAAGCTCGGAATCGGCTTTCTGCTCAACGCTTTTCGCGGAACGTCCGGCGAGGAGGGACCGGCCGCGGCGGCGTCCGGTTTCGCCCGCAGCTTTCGGCAGGGGCTGTTCACGAATCTGCTCAACCCCAAGGTGGGCGCCTTCTACGTCGCCGGGCTGCCCCAGTTCGTGCCGCAATCCGGTGACGGCGCGGGGTTCTCGGCGACGACGGTCGGTATCGCCCTGGCGCTGGTGCACAACCTCGAGGGGCTGCTCTGGTTCACCGCGATCATCCTGGCGGTGGCCCGGTTGCGGCCGCTGCTGCAGCGATCCGCGGTGCAACGCGGTATCGACGCGGTGGCCGGCACCGCGATCATCGGCTTCGGTGCCCGGCTCGCGCTCATCCGCGATTGAGCAGACCGGGCGGCTGACACCGGGCGGGGGCGGTTGGGATCTGCCGAGGTCAGCGTGAGAACCTGCCCTGCAGACCGGCCGCGAAACAGGTCGTCGGCACCCACCGAGGAGGGTCATGCCAGTTCGTCCGATCACCGTCGTCGGGCACCCAGCCCTCGCCCGGCGGGCCAAGCAGGTCCGCACGGTCACCCCCGAGATCCGGGTCCTGGTCAGCGACATGTTCGAGACCAACACGGCGGCGCACGGGGCGGGGCTGGCCGCCAATCAGGTCGGCGCGCAGTGGAGCATCTTCATCGTCGACTGTGAGGACGGCGCCGGACAGCACGTACGCGCGCACGTGCTCAACCCGCGGCTCGAGATGGGTCCGATGGCGCCGCTCGACCGGGATCAGGATCTGGAGGGCTGCCTGTCGTTCCCCGGCGAGGCCTTCCCCCGGCGCAGGGCCACCTGGGCCCGCGTCCGCGGCATCGACCTGGACGGCCAGGAGGTCGTCATCGAGGCCGAGGGCGGCACGCTGGCCCGCTGCCTGCAGCACGAGCACGACCATCTGCAGGGGCGGCTGTTCGTCGACAACCTCGACCCGGAGGACCGCGTGGCCGCCCTCGCCGCGCGCCGCGAGCGCGGCTGGGAGCGCCGGCACGTACGCACCTGGGACCCGGACACGCAACGACCCGAGAAGGTCTGAGCGGGCCTGCGCGACAAGGCGTCTCGAACCGAGCCGCAGCGGCGCCGGGCGCCGTCACCGCCGTCATCACCGTCACCGCCAGGTCGGTATCCAGATCCTGTCCTGCAGATTCATCGGCGAGATCAACTGATCGCTGAGGATCGGGTGGAACCAGACGAACAGCGCCACGGTCAGGGTGACCAGACCGCCGGCGACCATGCCGCCGATCCGCCGCCGGCGCGGTGACGCGCCCGGCGGTCCGAGGATCATCGCCAGCATGTAGACGTCGATCAGCACCACGTAGGGCACGAACGCGACCGCGTAGAAGTCGAAGATCGTCCGCTCGGAGAACAGGAACCACGGGCACCAGCCGGCCGCCACACCGGCGAGCGCGGCACCGACCCGCCAGTCCCGCGCCAGCATCCACATCGCCAGCGCCACCGGCAGCGCCAGCGTCGCGCCCCACCAGATCAGCGGGTTGCCCAGGTCGATGATCGCGATCTCGCACTTGCTCGCCAGCGTGCAGCCGTTCTGTCCCTGCTCGTAGGAGCGCCAGTCGAACAACACCGGACGCCCCACCACGATCCACGAGTACGGGTGCGACTCGAAGGAGTGCCCGGGCTTGAGATTGACGTTCGCCGTCCACATCTGTGAGTGGTAGAACCACAACGACCGCAACGCGTCCGGCACCAGCCGGCCCAGCCCGGCAGCGGGGTGGTCGCCGGCCCAGGTGCGGTCGTACCCGTCCTTGCTGAGGAACCACCCGGTCCAGGTCATCAGGTAGACGATCACGGTCACCGGCAGCATGGTCAGCGCGGCCGAGGCGCCGTCCCGGAAGAGCCCGGTGCTCAGCCAGCGCCGGGCGCCGGTGGCCCGCCGGGCACCGATGTCCCAGAACACCGTCATCAGCCCGAACACGGCGACGAACCAGATGCCCGACCACTTGGTGCCGCAACACGCCCCGAGACAGACGGCGGCCACCAGGCGCCACCAGCGAATCCCGAGCCCCGGCCCGAAGTTGGCCAGAAGCCCTGGGGCGCCGTCGATCTGGCCTGCTGTGCGGGTCGCCAGCCGGGCCCGGCCGACGTCCCGGTCGATCACCAGCGCGCCGAAGGCGGCCAGCGCCCAGAACATCACCTGGATGTCGAGCAGCCCGGTGCGGCTGTGCACGAAGTGCTGCCCGTCGACGGCGAGCAGCAGTGCGGCCGTCGCGCCGATCAGGTTGGAGCGGAACATCCGGCGGGCGATCCGGCCCAGCATCAGGATCGACAGCGTGCCCAGCACCGCCGAGACGAACCGCCAGCCGAACGAGTCACCGACCCCGAACAGGTGCTCGCCGATGCCGATCAACCACTTGCCGAGCGGTGGGTGGACGACGAAGTCGGCCTTGTCCGACCAGACGTCGTGGTTGCCGGCGTTCCAGAGCTTGTCGGCCTCGTCGTTCTTCAACGCGGTGGCCCGCTCGTAGCCGTAGCGCCACATCGAGTCGGCCCATTTGACGTAGTACGTCTCGTCGAAGACCAGGTACGGCGGACGGCCGAGGTGCCAGAACCGCAGGATGCCGCCGATCGCGGTGATGATCAGGATCGTCAGCCAGCCCCACCACCGGTCCGGCTCGCCGCCGCCGGCCAGCCGGCGCGCGATCGACCGACGGCGGACGGCGACCGGCTCGTCCCCACGAGACTCTCCCGGCACACGCACCGCCGGCGAGATGCCCGTCGACGTCACCGGGGAATCCTAGATCGACTCACCGCTGCGGACAGACACCGCATCTCG
>DAIOVT010000263.1:0-5837 GCA_036758885.1 Kineosporiaceae bacterium | reverse complement strand
TGCTGGGGCGAGAACAACAACTACCGACTGGGGCTCGGAGACATGACCGACCGGACCACCCCGACCCAGGTCGGCGCCGCGACCGACTGGTCCACGGTGTCGGCGGGGTACTTCCACACCTGCGCAATCAAGACCACGGGCACCCTGTGGTGCTGGGGCTACAACAACTACGGCGACCTGGGCGTCGGCGACACTTCCTTGAGGAGCACGCCCACCCAGGTCGGATCCGCCACCACGTGGTCGAAGGTGAGCTCGAGCCGTTACGGCAGCTGCGCCGTGCGGACCACCGGCACCCTGTGGTGCTGGGGATACGGCTACTACGGTGAGGTCGGCGACGGAACAGGCACCACTGTCAACCCCAACCCGGTGCAGGTGGGGACCGCCACCACCTGGTCGGCACCCGCGGGAGGCGAGTACCAGAACTGCGCCCTGCGCACGGGCGGGACCGTATGGTGCTGGGGCCGCAACCTGTCCGGTGAGCTGGGTACCGATCCACTCACCCGGCTCACCCAGATCAGTACCGACCTGACCTACGTCTCGGTCTCCAGTGGCTCGATGCACGCCTGCGCAGTGCGCAGCACCGGCAGCCTGTGGTGCTGGGGCTCGGCCGAAGTGGGTCAGAGCGGACAGGGCAACGACACGGTCCGGTTCGCGCCGACCCAGGTCGGCGCCCTGACCACCTGGTCAGCGGTGTCGGCCGGCGACAACGCCGTCTGCGCCAGCCGCAACGACGCCACGTTGTGGTGCTGGGGCTCCAACGGTTCGGGCCAGGTCGGCGTCGGCGACACCACCGACCGCACGAGTCCGACGCAAGTACCGGGCACCACCTGGGCGGGCGTGGACGCCGGCGGCTCCAGCACGTGCGCCACCAAGACCGACAGCACCTTGTGGTGCTGGGGTCTGAACTCCTCCTCCCAGCTGGGCGTTGGCGATACCACCAACCGTTCCAGTCCGGTCGCCGTCGGTGCCGCCACCTGGAGCTCGGTAGCAGTCGGCGGCAGCCACGCCTGCGGGATTCGGACCGCCGGCACCTTGTGGTGCTGGGGCGCCAATCTCGAGGGCCAGCTCGGCCTCGGCGACACCACCACCCGCACCACCCCCACCCAGGTCGGCAGCGCCACCTGGCGAAGTGTCAGCGCCGGCACCGACCACACCTGCGCCGTCCGCACCGATGCCACCTTGTGGTGCTGGGGCGACAACATCTACGACAACCTCGGTGTCGGCGACACCACCGACCGCACCACCCCCACGCAGGTCACCGGCAGCAACTGGGCGGGCGTCAACGCCGGGCTCGACGCCACCTGCGCCACCAAGGTCGACGGCACCGCCTGGTGCTGGGGACTGAACGCCTACGGCCAGTCCGGGCTGTCCGACACCACCGACCGCTCCACTCCCACCCAACTGTCCGGGATCACCGCCTCGTACGTCGTTCCCGGCCGCTATTTCACCCTCGCCGTGATCGCCGAGATGCCGCCCGGCGCCCCTACCGCCGTCAGCGCCACGCCCGGCACCGGGCAGGCCACAGTGTCCTGGACGGCGCCCGCCACCACCGGCGCGACCGCGATCACCGGCTACACCGTGACCTCCAGCCCGGGCAACAAGAGCTGCACCACGGCGTCCACGTCGTGTGTCGTGACCGGGCTCACCGGCGGCACCGGCTACACCTTCACCGTTACCGCCACCAACGCCGCCGGCACCGGCCCCGCCTCGACGCTCAGCTCGACCATCACGCCCAGCTGACCCCCGGCCGGCTGGGCGTCCCCAGGACGCCGCCGACGTCGTAGAGTCCCCCTCATGCCCTTGACCGGTGAGGAAGAGCCCAACCCCGTCCCGTGGGTCCGCGAGCAGATCGAGGCCTATCGCGCCAGTGGCGGGCGCGAGGCGAACACGCTGCGCGAGACCGGGATCCCGATCATCCTGGTCACCTCGCGCGGGCGGCGCAGCGGCAAGCTGCGCACCTTCGCCCTGATGCGGGTCGAGCACGACGGCGAGTACTCGCTGGTGGCGTCCAAGGGCGGCGCCCCCGAGCATCCGGCCTGGTACCACAACCTGGTCGCCGCCCCGACCGAGGTGATGATCCAGGACGGGGCCGAGCCGTTCGACGTCGAGGTCCGCGAGGTGGACGGCGCCGAGCGCGAGGCCTGGTGGACCCGCTCGGTCGCGGTGTACCCGCCCTACGCCGAGTACCAGACCAACACCGACCGGCTGATCCCGGTGCTGGTGGCCCGCCGGAAGGGCTGAGTCACAGAAGACCCCACACGACGCCTCTGGGGGACTGCCGGTGACTCCAAGGTGAGTTCCAGCCGAGGCGGACGGGAACGAGGAAATCTCAGGCTCCGGCCGTGACGGTGCTCAGAAGCAGCCCGCACCTGCCGACCAGACAGAGGTGGCGACACATCGGGCCGACGGTCGGGCCAGCGGCTCTGTGCGGGCCGTCCGTCGCGAGTTGCTGCTCACCCTGCTTTGCCTGTTCCTGGTGGTCGTCGTGATCGACTCACGCTCGGCCGAGAGTGCCTTCACCGCGACCACCGCCAACTCCGGCAGCACGCTCACCGCCGTGCAGCTGAACGACGTCCCGCCCGGCGCGCTGAGCGCCACCCGGATCAGCAGCACCCAATGCCGGCTCACCTGGACGGCGCATCCGTCGGCACCCGGCGGCGCCACCTACGACATCCTCGACGGTGGCTCGACCCTGGCCACCGGCGTGAGCAGCCCGGCCGATGTGACGGTGGCCGCCTCGGCGGTCACCCTCGAGGTGCGCACCCGAGCCGCCGGCTGGGTGGCCACCACCGGCACCACCACCAGCTGCACCGGCTACCCCGACCCTCCGGTGCCGACCGCCACCCCCGAGGACTCAGCGGTCACCGTGACCTGGCCGGTGCCCGGCGACAACGGATCGGCGATCACCTCGTACACGGCCACGACGAGCCCGGCGAGCACGACCTGTACCGTCGTCGTCCCGGCCGCCCGGAGCTGCACCTTCACCGGCCTGACCAACGGCGTGACCTACACCGTCGCCGTCACCGCCACCAACGCCGTGGGCACGGGGCCGGCCGGTACCAGCTCGGCCATCCCCTACCCGGCCTCGATCATGACCGCGGCCAGGCTTCGGCTGTGGCTGGACGGCGCCGACCCCAGCACGATGTTCAGCTCGTCCAACTGCGTCGGCGCCCAGGCCACCACCCTCGTGGCGTGCTGGATGGACAAGTCCACCCAGGCCGGCCACGCCACCCAGAACCCCATCGGCCGCCGGCCCTCGCTGACCACGGTGAGCGGACACCAGGTGCCCGACCTGGACGGCGTCGACGACACGTTCAACCTCAACCCGAACAAGCTCGTCACCGGCACCACCACCAGCACCACCTTCACCGTCGCCCGCAACGCCGAGTCCGACGTCAACATCTCGGCCTACCGCCACCTGATCGCCTGGGGGAACGCGGCGACCAGCCAGGGCCGCCAGCTCTACCGCGACCACCTCAATCCCCGCTACACCGCCGACATCGTCGGCACCGGGGTCGCCTTCCAGGGCAGCACCGCCCAGAACGTCCCCACCGTGCTCGCCGCCGTGCACAGCACCGGCCTGACCTCGATCTGGGCCGACGGCCGCAGCACGACCGACACCGACAACACCGAAGCCACCCCCACGATGAACACCGGCACCGACTCGGCGTTCCTGGGCGCCGACCTCAGCGGCGCGAACGCCTGGCACGGCCAGATCCCCGAAACAATCGCCTTCACCGGCACCCTGACTCCCGCCGAACGCCGCACCGTCGAGTCCTATCTCGCCCGCAAATGGGGGGCGGCCATCGCCCCTGACCCGCCGACCTCGGCCTCCGCCACCGCGGGCGAGGCCACCGCGGCCATCAGTTGGACGGCGCCGTCCTGGGACGGAGGGTCGGCCGTCACCGGATACACCGCCACCGCGACCCCCTCGGACGGTTCGCTGCCGACCCGGACCTGCACCGCCACCGCACCCACCACGAGCTGTACCGTGACCGGACTGACCGACGGGGTCACCTACACCGTCACGGTCCATGCCGCCGGGAGCTACGGGCCCGGGCCGGAGTCGGCCTCGACCAGCGTGATCCCCTACCCCGCAACGATCATGACCGCGGGCCGGCTCAAGCTCTGGCTGGACGGCGCCGACGCCGCCACCCTGCTCGCCTCGTCCACCTGCACCGGCCTCCAGGCGACGACCACGGTCGGCTGTTGGAAGGACAAGTCGACCCAGACCAACAACGCGGTCCAGGCAGCGGGGGGCGACCAGCCCACCCTGTCGACGGTGAACGGCCGCAGCGTGCCGACCTTCGACATCACCCTGCAGTACCTGTCGGCCGACGCCTCGCTGGTGCCGACGGGGACGGCGACCGGGACGATGGTGGTCGCCGCAGCGGTCGACCCGGCCGTCGCGATGAACGGGATCAGCGCCGTGTCCTACGGCGGCACCACCGCGGGCAGCCAGCGGCGGCTGACCAGCTGGTCGGCGACCGGCGTCGACGTGAACGGCTCACCGATGGCTGTCTCGCAAGCCTGGCCCGGGGCACAGGCCCAGGGCGTCGGGGTCGGGGAGTTCACCTCGGGCACCTCGGTCTCGGTCTGGGGGCGCGGCAACCCGACGGTGACCACGGCAGGCGCCTTCTCGACCGGGACCCATCACCTGTGGGTCGGGGCGCACGGCAGCACCACGGCCCTCACGCCCTGGCAGGGCACGGTGCCCGAGGTGATCATCCTCGACGGCGCCCTGACCGCCGCGGAACGGCGCACGATGCAGGAGTACCTGGCGCGCAAGTGGGGCGGGACGATCACGGCGCGGGCACCGTCCGGACTGTCGGTGACCCCGAGCACCACTACGCTGGCGCTGTCCTGGACCGCGCCGGACTGGGACGGCGGCCTGGCCGTGACCAGCTACACCGCGACCGCCTCGCCGGGCGGGAACACCTGCACCGCAACGGCTCCGGCCACCACGTGTGCGATCACCGGGTTGATCGACGGGATCGAGTACACGGTCTCGGTGCGGGCCACGAACGCCGCCGGCAACGGACCGGACGCCACCGCCACCGGCATTCCCTACCCCTCGCACATCATGAAGGCCCCGGCCATGCTGCTCTGGCTGGACGCCGCCGACCGCTCGACGATCTTCGCCGACCCGAGCTGCACCGGAGCCCTGGCCACCGGGGTGGTGGGCTGCTGGAAGGACAAGTCCACCCAGGCCAACAACGCCACCCAGGCGACGCTGAGCGAGCAGCCGTCGATGCAACTGATCTCGGGCCGCACGGTGCCGACCTTCGTGGGGAGCACGATGAACCTCGACGTCACCAAGATGCCACTGGGTACCACCACGAGCACCTCGTTCTCGGTACCCCGGCGACCGACCGGGGCCGGGACCGGCCGCAGCCACATGCTGTCCTGGGGCAGCGACGCCGGGAACAGCAGCCGCAACATGTTCCGGCCGATCAGCAGCACGACGATCGCCGGCGACAGGTACTTCGTCGCCAGCGCCAGCCAGGGCACCCTGGTGCCCGACACCTACTTCGTCTCGGCCACCGAGTTCGCCGACCCGACGACCTCGCAGTGGTCCCAGGGCCGGGTGAGCGCGGCAACCGCCTCGAGCACCGGGATGAACACCACCGCCGGGAACGCCCGGCTGGGCGGTAACGCCTTCGCCGCCAACGGCAACCGGTGGACCGGCCAGCTACCCGAGACGATCCTGTTCACCGGCAGCCTGAGCACTACCCAACGACGCACGATCGAGGAGTACCTGGCCCGCAAGTGGTCGGCACTCATCACCCCACCGCCCCCGACCGGGGTCACCGGGACGCCGTCCAGCACCCAGGTCG
>DAIOVT010000262.1:0-5854 GCA_036758885.1 Kineosporiaceae bacterium | reverse complement strand
GGCCGGATCGCGGTAGCGGTGCTCTCGGTCGCGATGTTCGTGGTGATCGAGCCGATGCTCGGCCACCACATCGGTTACTGGGTGGTGCTCGCCGCGGCCACCGTCGGCAACTTCGCCTCCGACCGCATCTGGAGCCACCGAGCCGTCGACACAGCCGTCGGTGCAGCAGGTGAGACAGCAGGTCAGACAGCCGGACGGCGCCCGCGCACCACCAGCCGGCCGCGCGCGGTCGCGGTGATGATCGGCGGGTTGCTCGCCCTGGTGATGATCAGCGTCGCCTTCCCGACCCAGCTGATCAGCACGGTGTCGGTGTTCATGGTGGTCATCTCGCTGACCACGCTGAGCTTCCAGCTCTACGCCTGGCGCACCCCGGCGGCGATCAGCGCCGACGAACGGATCGTGCCGGACGTCGACCAGCTGCGGGTGGTGATCTTCCTGGCCGCCCGCAAGGAGGCCAGCGTGCTCGGTTCGACCCTCGAGCGGATGGTGCGGTTGCGGCATCGCAACTACGGGGTCTGGGTGATCATCGATCACCGCGACGACTTCGAGACCCTGGCCATCGCGCAGGACTACGCCGCCCGCTACCCGCACATCGTGCGGGTGGTCGAGTACCCCGACGTGCCCACCTCGAGCAAGCCGATCGGCCTCAACGAAGCGATGCGGGTGCTGGAGGCGAGCGGAGAGCCCTGGGACGTGATCGGTGTCGCGGACGCCGAGGACCGCTTCCACGTCGACCTGCTCGGCATGGTCGACCACCTGGTCCGCCGTCGCGGGCCGGGTGTGGTGCAGGGCGCCGTCCAGCTCGTGAACTACAGCGTGCGCTCGGCGGGACATCACCTGCCCGACGGCTACCTGGTCTCGCTGTACCGGTTCGCGCTGCGCACCCGGGCCCGGCTGAGCGGCGGCGACCCCGACGCGGTCACCGTGCCGAACCGGGTCTGGCGGCTGGACCGCACCGCGAGGTTGCGCCGCCGGCTGCAGTACCTCACCTCGGGGTGGTGGCGTGCGGCGAACTGCCTGGAGTACTTCAAGTGGTTCTCGTCGCGGCTGAAGATGCAGGCCTCGGTCAAGGTGATGCCGCTCGGCGGCAACACGGTGTTCTTCACCCGCCCGTTCCTGGAGTCGCTGCACGAGCGCACCGGCACCTACTGGGACGAGGACTGCCTGACCGAGGACTGCAAGATCGGCATCCTGGCCAGCGTCATGGGCTACTCGGTCGAGGTGTTCTCGCTGCCGCACATGGCCACCCTCGAGGAGACCCCGGCCTCGCTGCCCAAGTTCGTGCGGCAGCGGGTGCGCTGGATGCAGGGCTTCATCCAGGTCTTCTTCGAGGGCGCCTGGCGCGAACTGCCGACGCTGCGGCAGCGGGTGATCGCGTTCTACGTGCTCGGCTTCCAGTTCTTCCAGGCGTTCGCCGGCATCTTCGCGCCGTTCGGGCTGTTCTTCGTGCTGTATTACAAGGCACCGACCCCGGTGGTGCTGCTCTCGCTGGTGCCGATGCTGATCGCGGTCTGGACCGTGGTCTTCGACCTGCTGATGCTGCACGACTTCGGTGACGCCTACGACCCGGGCAGCAACGAGCGCACCGACCGGGCCGCCGCCGCCGGCGGCGGTCGCGCGGCTGATCGGGCCCGGCACCGGCAGCACCGGGCCAAGGGCGGCAACCGGGTCACCTTCACCGACTACCTGGGCATCGCGCTCGGCAGCTACCTGTTCCAGATCGTGCTGGCCGCCTCGGCGGTGGGTGCCATCTACCGGTCGCTGGCCGGGATCACCAACTGGGTGAAGACCGATCACTCCGGCGCGCATCTGAGCATGGACACAACCGACGACCGCAGCCCCTCCGGAACGGGTGCCTGACATGCCCGCCACCCGCTCCCGGGAACAGCCCCGGCTCTTCGTGCCGCACCAGGTGCCGGTGCCCGCCGCGGAACCCTCCCGGCGCAGCCGTCCCGGCGGCAGACCCCCCACCCCGCCGCGGAAGCGCACCCGGACCGGGGCCGGCCGGGCCACCGCCTGGCTGCGCGAGCGCCGGTCCGAACTGCTGCTGGTCGCCGCGCTGGTGCTGGTCGCCGGTGCCGTGCACGCGATCGGTATGCGCAACTATCCCGACTGGGTCGACGACCCCGGCACCTATCTCTCGCTGGCCTGGTCGGTGCAGTACTGGGGACAGCTCAGCCCGTACTCCTACTTCTACGACCACGCGCCGTTCGGCTGGATCCAGATCGCGCTGTGGTCGATGCTCACCAACGGCTTCGGCCGCCACGACACCGCGATGTCGTTCGGCAACGAGTGCATGCTGCTGGCCAAGGTCGCCTCGACGGTGCTGCTCTACGCCCTCGCCCGGCGGTACTCGCTGAACCGGACGACGTCCGCGCTGGCGGTGCTGCTGTTCGCGCTCTGCCCGCTGGCGCTGCACTACACGCGGATCACCTACCTGGACAACCTGACCGTCCCCTGGCTGCTGCTCACCTTCTGGTTCGCCGCCGACCGGCGCGGTCACCTGGCCTCGGTCGGTGGCGCGACGGTGGCGTTCTCGATGGCGGTGCTGACCAAGGAGACCGTGGCCCTGGTGCTGCCGGTGCTGGTCTACGCGCTCTGGCAGAACAGCCACCGGTCGACCCGGGCCAAGGCGATCGTGGTGGCCGCGGCCGGGGGGTCGCTGATCCTGCTGTACCCGGCGCTGGCGCTGGTCAAGGGCGAGCTGTTCCCCGGCCCGGACCACAACAGCCTGATCGGGACGGCGATCTGGCAGCTGCACGAACGCGCCCCGAGCGGATCGGTGCTGGACGCCTCGAGCGCCACCCGCGAACTGGTCGGTTCCTGGCTGGTCTACGACAAGTGGCTGCTGCTCGGCGGCGCCGCGGCGGCGGTGATCTCGTTGCTGTTCCGGCGGTTGCGGCCGGCCGGGGCGGTGTTCGTCGTCCAGTCGCTGATCTTCTTCACCGGCGGCTATGTGCCGTTCATGCACGTGATCAACCTGCTGCCCTGGGCGGCCCTGCTGGTCTGTGCGGTGCCGGCCTACCTGATCCAGGAGTTCCTGCGCCGGCCCCGCGACCGCCGGATCGCCGCCGCGGCGCTGGTGATCGCGATGCTCGCCCTGGTGGCCCGGCCCTGGGCCGCCGACGACCACCGGATGATGACCGTGGCGAGTCCGCAACCGCTGGCCCAGGCCGATGCCTGGGTGGGTGAGCACGTCGCCCGGGACAGCGTCGTCGTGGTGCACGACGCGCTCTGGAACGACCTGGTCTACAAGTTCGGCTTCGCCCCGAAGAACGTGATCATCGTCTACAAGCTGGACGCCGACCCCGCGGTCAACCGCGAGCTGACCCGAATCGACTATCTGGTGCTGCCCGACTACTACTACGTCTCGCAGACGGGCAAGGACCAGTACCCCACCGCCATCGCGGCGAAGGACCGTTCGGTGCCGGTCGCCCACTTCGGCGAGGGCAAGGGCGCGGTGACCGTCTACCGGGTCAGCGACCGCTGGCAACCCCGGGGCTGAGCGGACCGACCCGACCTCATCCGTTCAGGTGGAGCCTGCCCCACCAGCTCAACACCGCCGGTGCTGCTGCCGACGACTGCTCAGTCGTCCAGCAGAGGGGTCCACCGTTGCGTTCCACCCGCTCCAGAGTCGCCGTCCTCACCGGTGCCCCCGTCATGGCACTGACCATCGCCCTCGGCGCACTCACCGTGCTGCCGGCGCACGCGGGTACGCTGCCCGCCGAGCGTCCCTGGGGGCCGCCGATCCAGGGCCCGGCCAAGAAGAGCGTGACCCTGACCGGGGCCGGCTGGGGACACGGCGTCGGCATGTCGCAGTACGGTGCCTACGGCATGGCCAAGGCCGGTGCGAGCGCGAAGCAGATCCTCACCCACTACTACCCGGGCATCACGGTGAGCGGCGTGACCGACGCCGTGCCGATCTCGGTGAACGTGCTCGAGAAGGGCCGCTCACTGACCCTGACCCCGGCCCAGGTCTCCGGCGGTGCCGGCGGTGTCGTGCTGCGGCTGGCGCTCGCCGGTGTGGCCACCCCGGTGCAGGTGCCGGCGGGCAAGTCGGTGAGCATCGCGCCGTCCGGCAAGGGATTCGCGGTCACCGTGACCGGTGCCGCGGCCGTGAAGACCACCGGCGCAATCACCGCCACCTGGACCGGCACCAAGCAGCTCGCCGGCCCCGCCACGGTGATCGCGATGAAGGCGACGCTGAGCTCGGGCAGCGCCAAGAGCCGCAGCTACCGGTACGGCAAGCTGGCGATCAGCAACGTCTCCGGGGTGCGCGCCGTCGCCGTGCTCGACCTGCACTCGGAGTACCTGCGCGGTATCGCCGAGGTGCCCACCTCGTGGCCCGCCGCGGTGCTGCAGGCCCAGGTGGTCGCCGCCCGCACCTACGCGCTGCGCACCATGAACGGGCTGAAGTCCAAGGCCGGTGGCGTCAACGCCTCGT
Organism: Kineosporiaceae bacterium; assembly: GCA_036758885.1. Lineage (GTDB taxonomy): Bacteria > Actinomycetota > Actinomycetes > Actinomycetales > Kineosporiaceae > DAIOVT01. Next base: position 1,410 of record DAIOVT010000262.1, on the reverse strand, counting down.
GCGGCTGCCAGGTCTGGGACGACGTGCGCAGCCAGGTCTACTCCGGCTGGAAGGCTGAGAGCACCTCATGGACGGCGGCCGTGCAGGCCACCTCGCCGTCGGCGAGCACCGGGCTGACCGCGCTCTACGCCGGCAAGCCGATCGAGGCGGTGTACTCCTCGTCCACCGGGGGCAGGACCCGCAACGCCGCGGACGTCTGGGGCTCGTCGGTGCCCTATCTGCGCACCGCGACCGACTCGTGGAGCCGCAACGCCACGATCAACCCCAAGTACGCTGCCTGGAGCCGCACCCTGACCGCGGCGGCGGTGGCCAAGGCGTTCGGCCTGCCCGACGTCGCCAAGATCTCGGTGGCCACCCGGGACAGCGCCGGCGCGGTGAAGTCGATGCGGGCGACGTCGTCCTCGGGCAAGTCGGCGACGCTGACCGGCGAGGGTGTGCGCAGCAAGCTCGGCACCCCGAGCGCCTGGGTCGACACGGTCAAGCTGACCTGATCCTGACCTGACCTCTGACTTCATCAGAGGTCGCAGGCGGTGACATGTGGTTGCCACGTGTGTGTGCAATTGACATGGCTCTCACAGCCTTCGAACATGGGACCACTCTCGGGGAGGGGGTGGGTCGCATGCGTGTGCCGACCCGGACGCTGGGGATCATCGCGCGGGTGCTGGTCACGGTTCTGGCCGCTGGGCTGGTGATGGCCGTCGCCGACGAATGGTCCGACGACATCGGCGCCACCGTCGGCGCGGGTGCGCTCGGCCTGGGCACCCTGGCGCTGGTGCCGGCCGCCTGGGCCTACCGCGACGCGATGCGTGGTCAGGCGCTGCGCGAACTGTTGCTGCTCTGGCTGACCGCCGGTGCCCTGACCGCTGGGCTCACGACGGTGCTGACCTTCTCGCTGGGCAGCACCGATCCGGGTGGCTTCCTGAGACCGCTGCTCGCCGATCTGCGCGGGCCCGGACTGGTCGGCCTGGGCATGGTCATCGTCGGTGCCCTGTTCGGGCACAACCTCGGCACCGTGCTGCGCAACCGGCGGCTGACCGCCCGGCCCCGCTCGGCGCGGACCCACTCGGTCTGAAACCCGTTGCGGCTCAGGCGGTCCTGATCTGCGGGACGTCGCCGGCGGGGATCTTCAGCTCGGCGCCCGTGGCGGCGCGGATGTCGTCGACGCTGACCCCGGGGGCGAGTTCACGCAGCACCAGACCGTCGGCGGTGACGTCGACGACCGCCAGGTCGCTGATGATCCGGTCGACGACACCCTGACCGGTCAGCGGCAGCGAGCACTCCGCGACCACCTTGTGGGCGCCGTCCTTGGCGACGTGCTCCATCAGCGCGATCACCTGCTTCGCGCCGTGCACCAGATCCATCGCCCCGCCCATGCCCTTGACCATCTTGCCGGGGATCATCCAGTTGGCG
>DAIOVT010000261.1:0-5864 GCA_036758885.1 Kineosporiaceae bacterium | reverse complement strand
TCGTTTCCACAGCTGTCTCGGCGACCGCGGCCAGACCGGAGCGGCGGCGGCGAACCGCCGGTCCGCTGCGCGGCCCGTAACCGACCAGCACCGGGGTGCGTCCGGACGCTGCCGGCGCACCCGGCTCGGCGTCCGTCGTGGCACTGTTCGACGCGCCCTCGGACGCATCGCCGCTCTGCCCGGGAGCGTCACCGGACGGCGCCTGCGCCGGACCGGTGCGCACCGAGACGATGGGCGCGCCCACCGCGACGGTCTCGCCCTCGGCGACCAGAAGCTGCTCGACGACGCCCGCGAACGGACTCGGCAACTCCACCAAGGCTTTTGCTGTCTCGATCTCGACGATCACGTCGTTCACCGCGACCGTGTCACCGGGCTTCACCTTCCACGAGACGATGTCCGCCTCGGTCAGGCCCTCACCGGCGTCGGGAAGTCGGAACTGTTCCAGCATCTGCGTTCCTCGTCCTTTCTCTGGTGGGTCAGTAGCGCAGCGAACGTTCGACCGCCTCGAGCACGCGGTCGACGTCGGGCAGGTACTCCTCCTCGATCCGGCTGGGCGGGTACGGCAGGTGGAACCCACCGACCCGCAGCACCGGCGCCTCGAGGTGGTAGAAGCAGGACTCGGTGATCGCCGCCGAGATCTCGGCGCTCATGCCCAGGAACGTGGATGCCTCGTGCACGACCACCATCCGGCCGGTGCGGCGCACCGACGCCTGCAGGGCGCCGACGTCCAATGGCGAGAGCGACCGGAGGTTGATCACCTCGATCGAGATCCCTTCCTCGGCAACGGCTTCGGCAGCGTCCAGGGCGAGACGAACCGTCGCCCCGTAGGCCACCAGGGTCACCGATTCGCCGGGACGCGCCACGGTCGCCCGGTCCAGGCCGGGTCTGGACCCGACACCGGCCTCGGTGTCGACGTCGGCCTTCTCCCAGTAGCGGCGCTTCGGCTCCATGAAGATCACCGGGTCGTCCGAGGAGATCGCCTGCTGGATCATCCAGTAGGCGTCGGCCGGGTCGGCGCAGGCCACCACCCGCAACCCGGCGGTGTGTGCGAAGTACGCCTCCGGGCTCTCGCTGTGGTGCTCGACGGCGCCGATGCCACCGCCGTAGGGCAACCGGATCACCACGGGCAGCCGCACCGCGCCGCCGGAGCGGTAGTGCATCTTGGCCAGCTGCGAGGTGATCTGGTCGAAGGCCGGGTAGACGAAGCCGTCGAACTGGATCTCGCAGACCGGGCGATATCCCCTCAGCGCCAACCCGATAGCGGTACCGATGATGCCCGACTCGGCCAGCGGGGTGTCGATCACGCGCTCCTCACCGAAGGCCTTCTGCAGACCGTCCGTGACCCGGAAGACCCCGCCCAGGGGGCCGACGTCCTCTCCCATGACCAGGACCTTGGGGTCGGCGTCCATCGCCCGGTGCAGGCCGGTGTTCAGCGCCTTCGCCAAAGTCATTCTGGTGGCGGCGGTTCTCGTCTCGCTCATCGCACGCTCCCCTCGGCACCCTCGTGATCGAGGGAGGCGTAGTACTCGGTGAACCAGGCCCGTTCGGCCTCGACCTGGGTGTGCGGATCGACGTAGACGTGGTCGAACATACTCACCGGATCGGGGTCGGGCAGCGACTTGCAGACCTCACGAACCTGGACGCCGAACGCCTCGGCCTCGGCCTCGACCTCGGCGATGAACTGCTCGGCGTCGTCCTGACCGGAACGCAGCAGTGCAGCCAGCCGGGTGATCGGGTCGCGGCGCACCCAGTCCTCGACCTCGGCGCTGGACCGGTACCGGGTCGGGTCGTCGGACGTCGTGTGCGGGCCCATGCGGTAGGTCTCGGCCTCGATCAGGGTCGGCCCGCCACCGGACCGGGCCCGGTCGAGCGCCGCCTCGGTGACCGCGTGCACCGCCAGCACGTCGTTGCCGTCGACCCGGACACCGGGGATGCCGAAGCCAGAACCCCTCAGGTACAACGGGATTCGGCTCTGCCGCTGGGTGGGCACCGAGATCGCCCAGTGGTTGTTCTGACAGAAGAAGACCACCGGAGCGTTGAACGACGCGGCGAACACGAGCGCCTCGTTGAGGTCGCCCTGCGAGGTGGCGCCGTCACCGAAGTAGGTGATCACCGCGGTGTCGCGGGTGACGTCGCCGGAGCCGACGTTGCCGTCGCGCTGCACGCCCATCGCGTAGCCGGCCGCGTGCAGGGCCTGTACCCCGATCACGATCGAGTACAGGTGGATGTGGTGTTCCTCGGGGTTCCAGCCGCCGAGGCTGACGCCGCGGAACATGGCCAGGATCTGCCGCAGCCGAAGATCGCGGCACCAGGTGACACCGTGGTCGCGATAGCTGGGGAAGGCGTGGTCCTGCGGACGCAACGCGCGTCCGGAACCGATCTGGGCAGCTTCCTGCCCCTGCAACCCGGCCCACAGGCCGAGTTCACCCTGCCGCTGCAGGGCGGTGGCCTCGGCGTCGAACCGGCGCACCATCACCATGTCGCGGTAGTAGCCGCGCAGGGTGGCCGCGTCGTAGGTCGAGGAGTAGTCGGGGTGTTCGGTGAGAACACCCTCGGGGGTGAGTAGTTGTACCGCTTGGCCAGGATCGAACATGCAGCGCTCCTTCTTCGCCGGGTTCGGGGTCGCCGTCACCGACGTTCGGTAGGCACCGGCCCCTCGGGGGTGGTGAGGGCCCGGCGCTGTTCGCCAGAAGTGATGGAACCCACTATGGCACCGGGCACCGGTCCCGGTCTGCCCGGTGCGGCGGTCAGGCCCCGCCGGTCGGCGACGTGGTCGGCCGGGTCGGCGGGTTGGCCGCGACGACCTCCTGCGGCACGGTGCCGACGATGTCGCTGCCGTAGCGCACCCCGATCTGCCGCCAGCCCAGCCCCGGGATCTGCTGCATGGTGACGAAGTCGGTGTCGGTGAAGTACGGCGGCTTCACCCCGTCCACCTCGGCGTCCTTGAACCAGATCACCACCACGTCGGAGGCGACCACCTGCACCTTGTCGGCGTCCACGGTCATCTTGCTCAGGTCTTCGCGCTGCGCCATGGTCGAGGAGGCGAAACCGGCCTGCTCGGCCCTGACGCAGGCGTCACGGTCGACGAACATGCCGCCGGGACCGATCGCGTCGTAGCTGTCGCAGACGTTGTCGATGTTGCCGCGTGACCACGCCTTGTTGCCGTCCTGCCAGGCCGCGACGGCGTTGTTGCGCTCGTCGGCCACCGGGTCGCTGGTGCGCATGAAACGCGCCGCCAGCACCGCGATCAACACCCCGGCCAGGGCCACCAGCAACACGACGACCACCCGGTTGCGCCACCGCCCGGACGACGATCGCGAAACCTTTCCGGCGGCCGGCGGCAGCGGCGGTCGCGGCGCGCCGGGAGCGGCCGTGGCCGGCGCAGGTACCGGCGCCTCGGCCTGCGAGAGCACCTGCGGCGCAGGGGAATCGGTTGCCGGTGCAGTGCTCGGAGCGGTCTCGGTGAACAACCACGACGACGGCAGCGGACGGCGCGGCGCGTCGACCGTGTAGGCCGGTCTGGCCGGTGGCCGGGCCGGGTGCCGGGTGGGCAGCGGCGGGGCCGCGGGCGGCGCGGACGACGCGTAGTAGTCGCTGCGGGCCAGCGCGCTGGCGTACTCGGGTTCCGGGTCGCGCTCGGGTTCCGGGGCGGGTTCGGGCTCCCGCACCGGCTCCGGCCGGCGCACCGGATCGGATTCCTGAGCCGACTGCCCGGCGAGCTCGCGAGCCTCGATCATCTCGGGCTCGAGATCGGGCTCGAGATCCGGCCCGGGTTCAGGTTCGAGTTCTGGTTCAGGTTCGAGTTCTGGTTCAGGTTCGAGTTCTGGCTCGCGTTCGAACTCCGGCGCGGGTTCGGGCTCCGGTTCGACAACGGCCTCGGTACGGGGCGCCGCCGCGTCGTCCTGATCGTTCGGTTCGCCACCGGGAGTCTGCGCGTCGTCGTCGGCGAACCAGGCCGGTCCGCGTGTGTGCAGACCGCGTCGTTCACGGGGCACCAGGGCCAGGCAGTTGAGACAGAAGAGCGCTCCGACCTCCAGCTCGGAACCGCAGGAGGAACAGGTAAGTGGCGTTTCGTTGCCACTCATGCCGTCGCTCCTTTCTGCCCGATTGATGCCACCTTCAGACATTAGCTTGACCCGGGGTTGAACGGCCCGCCGTCCGAGTCAGGATGATGGGGCCGTTGATCACGCTTCACAAGCGTTCGCCGGAATCGGCCAGCATGTCCTGTGCCGCCGACGCGATGACCAGGTCCTGCCACGCCTCCCCACAGCTCTTGAAGAACCGCGGCCGGTCCGCCGGCAACCGCAGATGACCCTTGACCAGCTGCGACAGGTCGCCGTCGATGACGCTCTCGTCGCACTCGCCGTCCCGGATCGGGATCATCACGTCGCCGGCCTCGCGCAGCGCGGTCTCCCGGGTCTCCACGATCACGGTCGACCGGAGCACCGTGTCGCTGTCCACCTCACGGGCGTCCGGCTCGTGGCTGCCCACCGCCACCGCCACCGCATGGTCGGCCAGCCATTCCCCGTGCAGCACCGGCCAGCCGGCGGTGGTCGCCGCCACCACGACGTCCGCGGCCCGTACCCGCGGCTCGAGCTCGTCCGCAAGATCGGCGCCGGCGACGACGTCCACGGCGATGCCCCGCTCCGCGGCCCAGGTGGCGAGCGCCACCGCGCGGCCACGGTCCCGCCCGGCCACGGTGAGGTGCTCGATCAGACGTACCGCGGCCACCGCCTCGACGTGCCCGTAGCCCTGCGGGCCGGTGCCGATCATCACCATCCGCACCGGCCGGGGCACGGCCAGCGCCTTGATCGCGACGGCCGAGGTGGCCGGGGTGCGCAGCGAGGTGAGCGCGATGCCGTCGATCAGGCAGACCGGCGAGAGCGTGTAGGAGTCCATCAACAGGTACACGCCCTGCACCCGCGGCCGGCCGATGTCGGGGTTGCCGGGCGCCACGCTGACCACTTTCACCCCGACGAACCGGGACGTCGCCGCGGGCATCAGCAGCACCTGGCCGGCCTGGGTGAGCACCGACGTCCGGGCCGGGGTGACCCCGGGCGCGGAGCCGTCGTAGAGGGCTGCCTCGAGGGCGACGACCGCCGAGGTCATCGGCACGAGCTCACGCAGACGTCGCTCGTCCAGGAATGGCGGGGACGCCCCGGCGGAGAACCCGGGTCCGGAGCCCGGGTCGATCTGGCCGTTCATCACCGGCAAGCCTGGCCGTCCAGGGCCGGTCGCGTCCAGCAGAGCCGGACACGGCCCCCTCCACTGCCTCCGATGACGGACTGTGTGTAGTTGAGCGCTACTCTCAGCCACGGAATGGGGGTTCTGGGCGCGAGCATGCCCGCGTCCGGTTCGTCGTGGATCGCGGCAGATGTGTTCTTCAGCGCGTCATGCCGACTTCGGGCCGTTCCCATCTCACATGCGATATACGGTGGCCCGCATGTCCGAGGAACACCTCGCCCAGATCGGGACCCTGATCCGGGTGGCCCGTAGTCATCGTGGGCTCACCCAGAACCAGCTCGCCCAGGCCTTGGGAACCAGCCAGAGCGCCGTCCATCGCATCGAACGTGGTCAGCAGAACCTGACCGTCGAGATGATCGCCCGGATCGGAGAGGCCCTCGACTCGGAGTTGATCCAGGTCGGTCAGGGACCGGTGCACCTGCGGGTGCACGGGCCGACCAAGCTCGCCGGCTCGATCGACGTGAACTCGTCGAAGAACGCGGCGGTGGTGCTGCTCTGTGCGGCGCTGCTCAACCGCGGCCGCACCACGCTGCGCCGCCTGGCCCGCATCGAGGAGGTCAACCGGCTGCTCGAGGTGCTCTCCTCGATCGGGTTCAACTGCCGCTGGCTGAACGGCGAGG
>DAIOVT010000260.1:0-5888 GCA_036758885.1 Kineosporiaceae bacterium | reverse complement strand
GCTGGACGACGAGGCGCTCGGCGAGCTCGAACACGTCGAGGCGACGCTGGTGATGCCGTCGCCCGGCCCGGCCGACCCGCGCTGGGACCTCGACCTGGCCGGCGGTGCCCTGATGGACCTGGGCTGTTACAGCCTGTCGGCGCTGATGCTGCTCGGCCGCTACGCCGGCGGCAGCCCGCGGGTCGTCGGCGGCGAGGTCGAGCAGTGGCCGGCCGCGCCGGGGGTGGACGCCCGCACCTGGCTGCAGCTGGCCTATCCCTCGGGGCTGCTCGCGACGGGTGGCGGGTCGATGGTCGCCCCCGAGTTCGACTTCCACCTGACCGTCACCGGGAGCAGGGGCCGGTTGCACGTGCCATCCTTCCCCCGCCCGCACCTGGACGACACGTTGGTGCTGACCCGGCCGGGCCGCGAGGAGATCGTCGAACACCTCGGCACCCGCAGCAGCTACACCTATCAACTCGACGCCTTCACCGCTGCCGTGCGCGCCGGGGCTCCGGTGGTCACCGACGCCGACTTCTCGGTGGCGACCATGGAACTGATCGACGACGCCTACCGCGTCGTCGGCCTCGAGCCGCGCCGTCCGAGCGCGCCGTCGCCCGTCACCTGAGCCGATCCGTCACCTGAGCCGATCCGTCACCTGAGCCGATCCGTCACCTGAGCCGATCCGACAGCTGAGTCGATCCGCCACCCGGAAGCACCTGGAGCAACGATGCCGAAGATCGCCCTGGACCCGACGCCGTTCCACGCGAGCCACGACTTCCTGGACTTCTTCGACGTCGCCGCCGCCGCGGGCTACGAGTGGCTGCAGATCACCCCGCACCCCGACGTGATCCCGTTCTTCGCCCACCCCCGGGTCGACGCCGACTATCTGCGCAGGATCAGGAAGCGCTCCACCGACGCCGGCGTCGGCATCGCCTCGCTGCTGCCGGTGCAGCGCTGGTCGTGGCCGGAGGAGGGGCCGCGGCTGGCCGCCGTCCGCAATTGGAGGCGGATCATCGAGATCGCCTCGGAGCTCGAGGTTCCGGTGATCAACACCGAGTTCTCCGGACGCCCGGAGCGCGCGGAGGAGTCCGAGGCCGGGTTCTTCGCCTCGATGGAGGAGCTGCTGCCGCTGATCGAGCGGGCGGGTCTGACCGTCAACATCGACCCGCATCCCGACGACTTCGTCGAGGACGGCCTCGCCGCCTGGCGGTTGATCAGGGGGCTGGACAACCCGGCGATCGGGTTCGTCTACGTCGGCAGCCACACCTTCCACTACGGCGACCGGGCCACCGGCCTGATCCCACAGCTCGGCGAACGGCTCGGTGCGGTCTACACCGCCGACAGCTTCGACCACCGGCGTTCGCACGGGCTGCGCTACATCACCAACCCGCCCGGCAACAGCGTGCGGGTGCACCAGCACCTCAGGATCGGGGACGGCGACGTCGACTGGGCCGAGCTGTTCGGCGCGCTCGCCGCCTCGGGCTTCCTGAGCCGGGACGACGCGGTCATCTGCTCGAACGTCTTCGCCGAGGACGAGAGCGCCGCCGAGACGTCCCGGTTCCAGCTGGAGACCGTGCGCCGGCTGATCGCCGACGCCGCCGGCTGACCCGGCCGCTCGGCTCGGCTCAGCTCGGCTCGGCTCAGCTCGGCCCGACCGGCCGGTCCCCGGCCAGGGTGATCCTCCGCATCGCCCGGGTACGGGTGTAGTCGTTGTTCGCGTAGTGCGCGGTGGAGCGGTTGTCCCAGATGCCGACATCGCCTGGCGCCCAACGGTGCCGGACGATGTGCTCGGGCTTGGTCAGATGCGCGTAGAACACGTCGAGCAGCCCACGGCTCTCGGCGTCGGAGACGGCGTCGATGTGCGAGGTGAACCCGGGATTGACGAACAGGCCCTTGCGCCCGCTGACCGGGTGCACCCGCACCACCGGGTGGCTCACCGGTGGCAGGTCGGTGATCTGCTCGCCGTCCCACTCCTGGCCGCGATTGCCGCGACGGCGCAGGTAGTGACCCCACTCGCGGTTGCCGTCGTGCGTGGCGGTGAGCCGGTCGGCGAGCGCCCGCACCGGCGCGCTGAGCGAGTCGTAGGCGGCCTGCAGATCGGTCCAGCTGGTGTCGCCACCGGTCGGTGGCAGGGTGACCGCGCGCAGGATCGACACCGCCGGTGGCGTGGGCAGGAACGTCACGTCGGTGTGCCAGACGTCGGAGAAGGAGAACTCCGGGTCGCTGCTGTCGATGTTGTAGATGTTCGGCGCGCCCTCGGGCGACTCGGCCACCGGGTGCCCGGCGGTCACCCGGCCGAGCAGGGCGCCGAGCCGAACCTGCGAGGCGTCGTCCAGCTGTTGCCCGCGCAGGAACAGCACCTTGTGCTGTACCAGCGCCTGGTTCAGCCGGTCGGCGAGTTCGGCGTCGACCTCGCGCAGGTCGAGGCCGGTGACCTCGGCGCCCAGCGCCGGGCCGAGCGGGGTGATGGTGAACGATCGGGTCAAGGTCTGTTCGGACAACGGTGAAACCCTTCTGCTGGAACGGCTCTCAGGTAAGGACGGCGCCCGGCGGGCGCCGCGGGACAGGTGTCGCGGGCTCAGGCAGCGGCAACCTGCCGGACGACGCGGCCGATCTCGGCGCGGTGCTCGGCGAACTCGGGCAACAGCCGGATCGCTTCCGGCTCAAGGCCTTCGCGGGGAATCCGCACCTGCTGGTCGAGGGCGATGCGTCCGGGCCGGGCGGTCAGCACCACCACCCGGGAGGCCAGGAACACCGCCTCGTCGACGCTGTGGGTGACGAAGATGCTGGTGGTACCGCTGCCCAGGGCGCGCAGATCCTCCTGCAACGACTCCCGGGTCAGTGCGTCGAGGGCGGCGAACGGCTCGTCGAACAGCAGCACGTCGCGCGGTACGGCGAGCGCCCTGGCCAGGGCCAGCCGCTGTTGCTGGCCCCCGGACAGTTCCCAGGTGCGCCGCTTCTCCAGTCCCTCCAGGCCGACCCGGGCGAGCAGGGCCGCGCGTCGCTCCGGACGGCGCTCCCGGGAGACCTGGCCGTAGTCGAGGGCGAGGTCGATGTTGCCGCCCGCGGTGCGCCAGGGCAGCAGCCGGGGCTGCTGGAACACCACCCCGCAGCGGCCGGCGGCCGGGGCGGCGCCGTCCACGAGAACGCTTCCCTGCGTGGGGGTCTCGAACCCGGCGATCAATCGGAGCAGGGTCGACTTGCCACAGCCGGAGGCGCCGACCACGGCGACGAACTCGCCCTGGTCGACCCGCAGCGAGATCGGCCCGAGCGCGAGCACCTCGGCGCGGCGTCCGTAGCGGTGGGAGACGTCGTCGACGTCGATGGCGGCCTGCCGGTCACTTGGTAAGGACATCGGGGAGCCCCTTCGTGTAGATCGCGGCGGCGATGGCGTCGCGGCTCGGCGCGCTCGGGATCTTCTTCTGATCGGCGAGGAACTGGGCGGCGTCCAGCAGGTTGGTGACGATGTCACCGGGTTTGCCGCCGCTGCCCAGCCAGGTGCTGCTGGTGATCTCGGCCGGGCTGAGGAAGATGCCTTGGGAGAGTTGGGACTTGGCGTCGGCCTCGGTGATGCTCAGCTCGGCGGCGACCGCTTTGGCCGCGGTGTCGGGCTGCTCGCGGACCTGGGCGAGTGCGGTGGTCTCGGCCTTGCGCCAGGCGTCCACCACCTCGGGGTGCTTGCTGATCAGGTCGTCGCTGACCACGCCGAGGTCGAGGGTCGGCTTGCCGTCCTTGGCCACGGCGGCGCTGTCGACCAGCACCGTGCCGGTCTGCTTCAGCTCCTCCAGCGTCGGCAGCCAGACGTAGGCGGCGTCGATGTCGCCGCGCTTCCAGGCCGCGACGATGTCCTGCGGCTGCAGGTCGACCAGGGTGACGTCCTTGTCGGTCAGCCCGGCCGCGGTCAGCGCGGCGAGCAGGCTGTAGTGCGAGGTCGAGGCGAACGGGGTGGCGATGCGGTGCCCCTTCAGTCCGGCGATGGTGCTGACGCCGCTGCCGTTCCGGGCGACCAGGGCCTCGTTGGCGCCGGCCACGTCGAGCACGAAGGCCACCTTGTAGGGGATGTTCAGCGGGTCGGACAGACCCCTGGCCACCGGGCTGGAACCGATCGCGGCGATGTCGACCGCGTCGGCGACGAAGGCGGTGTTGATGCTGGCACCGGAGTCGAACACCTTCCACTCGATCGTGTAGCCGGGCAGCGCCGTCTCGAGCAGCTTGTCGTGCTTGACCACCAGATCGCCGCTGGGGAACTTCTGGTAGGCGATGGTGATCTTCGGCTTGGCACCGTCGGTGCTCGCCGAGCTCGACCCGCCGCAGCCGCTGGTGGCCAGGGCGGCGGCCAGGATCGGGGTGAACAGCAGCACCAGACGTGAAGCGGGACGGCGAGACATGGTCGGGCCTTTCGTTGGGGGAGAAGGGTTTTCGATCTGATTGGCTGCGGACGGCGCCGGTCAGGCGCGGCCGGTCCAGGGGGTGAGTCGCCGGCCGAGGGCGGCGATCAGCGCGTCCAGGCCCAGGGCCCCGATGCCGATCGCGAACAGGCCGACCACCACGACGGCGGTGTTGTTGTAGGCCTGGGCGTCGCGGATCATGCCGCCGATACCGGGCAGTCCGTTCACGGTCTCGGCCGCCACCAGTGAGGAGATGGCGATCGCCAGGGCGAGCCGGATCCCGGTGATCACCTGTGGCAGCGCGGAGGGCACCAGGACGTCGCGGATCACCTGGGCCCGGCTGCCGCCCAGCGAGCGGGCCGCCTCGATCAGCGACTGCGGCGCCTGGGTGACCGCTTCGGCGGTGACCGCGGCGACCGGGGGCAGTGCGGCCAGACCGAGCAGCACCAGCTTCGGGGTCTCGTCGATGCCGAACCAGATGATCACCAGGGAGAAGTAGGCCAGCGGTGGCAGCGCCCGCAGCAACGACAGCAACGGCGTGAGAACCGTTCGCAGCCAGGCGATCACGCCCATCAGTACACCGAGCAGCAGACCGAGGACGACGCCGATGCCGGCGCCTATACCGATGCGCCGGGCGCTGATCAGCAGGTGCTGCCACCAGGGCAGGCCCTCGTATCCGCCGTTGTCGGTGCCGCTCAGTTCGAACAGGGTCTTCGCCACCAGTACCGGCGAGGGGCGCAGCGTCGGATCCTCACCGCCGACCGTCGCGACCAGCTGCCAGAGCAGCAGCAGCGTGGTCACCGCGGCCAGGTTCAGGGTCACCGTGCGAGAGGGACGCCATCGGTGCCGGGGCGCTCGGGCGGTCTCGCCCGATCCGGCGGCCGGGGTGGCGGCGACCTCGACACCGTCGTGCCGGTCGTCTCGATCGAGCACTCTGGTCATGGCAGGACTCCTGGTGTTCAACGGGTTTGGGCGAACCGTGGCGACGCGCGACGGACCTGGGCAGGCGAGGGCGCCCGGCCGCGGAGGAATCGTGGTCGGTGCTCCATGTCGGCCGGCTCGATATCGGCCGGCACGTGATCGAACGGCTCGAGCTCAGCAGCTCGACAGTGATGGCTCGGGTTGCGGTGGAGGCGGTCTCGCCGGTGCGGGTCGCGGCGACCGGATGTCAGGCGACCTCTCGCGCGGTCAGCGACAACAGCACATCATGACGGGCCTCGTTCGGGATCGGAGCGACTGAAGCGTTGAAACTCTACTCGATGACTAGGGTTTAGCAAGGCCAACAGCCGCAATGTGTTTCAGCACACCTGCAAGAATGGCGAGCCGTTCAGAGGGCACCGATCGGACGTTCCCCGGTCACCGTCAGCCGTCGTCCGAGAGCCAGGCCGGAGCCCGCCCGGTCGCTGCGGTAGGCGGTCGCCCGTCCGTCCCAGATCGCGAGATCGCCTGCCGCCCAACGATGCCGGACGATGTTCGCCGGGTCGCCGAGCTGCCCGAAGAGGATCTCCAGCAGACCCT
>DAIOVT010000259.1:0-5901 GCA_036758885.1 Kineosporiaceae bacterium | reverse complement strand
CTGCGTCCACGGCGACACCCCGGCCGCCGCGGCCCTGGCACGCTCGGTGAGCACGGCGCTGCGTGAGGCCGGCGTCACCCTCGCCCCGTTCAGCATCGGGCCGGCGTGATGAGTGCCCCAGCGGCCGGTTCGGGCGACCCGGACACCACCGCCATGGTCGTCCCGGTCGGTGAGAGCGCCCTGCTCGCAGAGGTTTCCGGCACGACCCGGGTGCGCGCGCTGTACTCGACCCTGCTGGGCAGGGAACGTCCGGCGGGGGTGCTGGACGTCGTCCCGGCCGAGACCACGGTGCTGGTCACCTTCGACTCCCCGGCCCGGTCCACCGCGGTGCGTACCTGGCTGCTGGACGCCGCCGCGCAACCGGCACGGTCGCTCGACCGGTCACCGGCGCGCCAGGTGGAGATTGAAACCCGTTACGACGGAGCCGATCTGGCGGAGGTGGCGACACTGTGCTCGATGCGTCCGGAAGAGCTGGTCCGCCGGCACACCTCGATCACCTGGACGGCGATCTTCTGTGGTTTCGCACCCGGGTTCACCTACCTGGTCGAGACCCCGATGGACGGCGAACCCCCTGCCCTGCAGGAGATTCCACGACGCCCATCACCCCGGACCAGCGTTCCGGCGGGTTCGGTGGCGCTGGCCGGTTGCTATTGCGGCGTGTACCCGCGCCCCTCCCCCGGCGGCTGGCAGTTGATCGGACGCACCGACGCACCCCTGTGGAGCCTCGAGCGTGACCCGCCGGCACTGATCGAACCCGGCACCCAGGTGCGTTTCGTGGCGGCCCGATGAGCGTCGTCAACGGAGGGGCCGGTTCCGGACGGCGCGAACTGCGGGTGACCGGTGTTGGCGGGGCGGCCCTGATCCAGGATCTGGGCCGACTCGGCTGGGCGCATCTGGGCGTGTCCCCCTCCGGCGCAACCGATCGCGCGGCACACCGCCGCGCCAACGCACTGGTCGGCAACGCCGCCGCCGCCGCGACGGTCGAGGTGTTGCTCGGCGGATTCAGTGCCGTGGCCGACGCCCCGTTGACCCTGGCGGTGAGCGGAGCCCGCTGCCCGATCGAGGTGGTCGAGCCCACGGGCCGGCGGCCGCTGTGTGTCGAGTCGGTGTTCGAGGTGGCGTCCGGCGGCCGGGTCGAACTCGGGCCGGCGGCGTCCGGTCTGCGCTGCTATCTCGCCGTCCGGGGAGGTCTGGCCGTGGACCCGGTACTGGGCTCACGAAGCACCGACACGTTGTCCGGCCTCGGGCCTGCGCCGATGCGTCCAGGAGATGTCGTACCCGTGGGCGCGGCCGACGGACCGGACGTCGCCGGCTGGCCCACCGTCGATCTGGCCGTGGTGCCCCCACCCCCCGAACCATCGGCGGTCGTGTCACTGCCGATCCTTCCCGGCCCCCGGATCGACTGGCTGAGCGGGGACGCCCGCCGGGAGTTGACGCAGGCTCTCTGGCGGGTGAGCCCCGACTCCGACCGGATCGGTCTGCGGTTCGCCGGCCCCCCGCTGGCGAGAGCCCGCACCGAGGACCCACCGAGCGAGGGGATGGTGCGCGGTGGAGTCCAACTGCCGGCTTCGGGTCTGCCCGTGGTGTTCCTGGCGGACCATCCGGCGACCGGCGGCTACCCCATCGTCGCCGTCCTCACCGAGAAGGCCGCCGACCTCGCCGCGCAGTTGCGTCCGGGACAGCCCGTCCGCCTCACCCCCGCGTGATCATGCAGAACGGCACGCCACACCGCCCACCCAGCGTTTCCGGTCCCCCGGGGGCTACGCCCAGAACCGGGGCAGTCGCGGACGCTTTTGTGTCGCCAGACGAACACAAATGCGTCCGCGATCGAGCCGACCATCGACAAGGTCTCGGACAGTCGCTCGGCAGACACCTCTCTCAGGCCGTGATCATGCAGAACTGCTTGGGGTAGCGGGGTTGTTGCACAACCCGCCCGCCGTGACGGCATCCCCAACCGCGTCGTGATCATGCAGAACTGCTCGAGGAACCCTTGGCTGTCCGCGTGCACTTCTGCATGATCACGGGTGAGGGGTCGTCCGGTTCTGCATGATCACGAGGTGGCGTGCAGGTTCGGGTAGCTCGGTAGGTCGATGTCACCGGCCTTGTCGAACTGGCGCTGCAGAATCGGACGCATCGGCCATCGCGACATCATCGCCATCGACAGGGTGCGCAGGCGGATCATCGTGGCGGTGCGCGGGGCGTATCCGCCCACACCTCCCGGCGGCAGCTCCTGTGCCTGGGTCACGTACGGCCGGCAGATCTGCTCATAGCGTTCCATCGCCTCGGCGAGATCCTTTGCGTCCCAGCGGGTTCGGGCTGCGAGTTCGCCGGCCAGTACATAGGCCTGCACCAGTGCGACGCTGGTGCCCAAACCGGTCAACGGACTCGGACAGGCCGCCGCATCGCCGATCAGCGTCACCCGCCCCCGCGACCACCGGGGCAGCTTGACCTGCCCCACGGGCGAGAAGGCCACGTCGTCCGCGGAGCCCATCTGCTCGAGCAACCGGGGCACCCGCCACCCCACACCCGCGAAGCGCGCATCCCAGAACGCCTGCCGCCCGGCGGCGTCCCGGGGCAGCCGTTCGCCCGCGGCGACACGCGCCGACAGGGCCGCTTTCGCTTCTCCGGCAACGCGTCCCGGCCTGATCGAAGCGGTCCGGCCGCCCGGGGCGTTGAACATCAGGTACCAGTCGTCGAGGTCGCCGGGATCGGGCACCGTGAACCACGAGGTCACCAGGCCGAACGGGGTGAATCCCGATTCCCCGAAGATCAACCGCCGGACCCCGGAGCTGACGCCGTCCGCCCCGATCAGCAGGTCGTACCGTTCGCGGCCGCCTGAGGCGAGAACGACGTCGACGCCCTGGTCGTCCTGCGTCAGTTCCGTGATCCGATCGCCGAAGCGGTGGTCGACGTTCGGCATGCTCGCCTCGAGCAGCACATTCGACATGTCGCCGCGCAGGATCTCGATCTCGGAGATGATCCCCTCGCCGTCGAAGGCGTCGACCGGCATGGTCGCCAGGAAGCGTCCGTCGGCAGCGACCATGGCGATGCCGCGCTGGCTCAGGGTGACCTTCTGGCACTCGGGCATCAGGCCGATGCGCTCGACGACGGTGCGTCCCGCGCCGCGAAGGTCCACCGCCTGCCCACCCCGACGCGGCGAGGACGCCGATTCGACCAGCGTCACCTGATGACCGCTGCGCGCCAGCATCGCGGCGAATGCCGCGCCGGCTATCCCGGCGCCGCTGACAAGAATTCGAAGCATGCCGCGAGCGTACGAAGTTGTCGCCCATTCTCTGCATGGTGTTCTACTGGCGTACTAGTACGGCAGAACACCGAGGAGGAATATGAAGTCGGATCGGATAGCCGATGAACTGCGCGCCAGAATCACCTCGGGCGAACTCTCACCCGGAGATCTACTGCCCTCGGCCCGGCAGATCCAGCGCCAATGGGGCGTTGCCATCGCCACGGCCACCAGGGTGCATGCCCGGCTGCGTGCCGACGGACTCGCCGAGACCGCGCCCGGCATCGGCGTCGTGGTGCGCCGTCCACCGAAACGACGCATGTCGCCGGGACCGCACGTGGATCGATTGGTCCGCACCGCGGTGTTGATCGCCGACGCCGAGGGACTGGAGGCCGTGACCATGCGCCGGCTCGGTGCCGAACTCGGTGTCTCTCCCATCACGCTGTACCGGTACGTCGCCGACAAGGACGACCTGCTCGAGCGGATGCTCGACATGCTGCTTCGCGGCTGGGCGCAGCCATCGATGGAGGACGCCGGCTGGCGCGACTGCCTCGAGGCGTCCGCCCGGGGGTTGTGGACCATTCTCCAAGCCCACCCCTGGGCCGGGGCGAGCCTGTCCTTGACTCGGCCACAAGTGATTTCGGGCGGCCTGGCCTGGACCGAACGGATTCTCACCGTGCTCGGTGAGGCCGGGCTGAGCCCTCAGCAGGCGCTCGACGTCCACCTGTCGGTGTTCAGCTACGTCCGCGGCCTGGCGATCGCACTGGACGCCGAGACCCAGGCCCGGGCCGCGAGCGGTCAGGATGCCGAGCAATGGATCAACCGGCAACAGCCGGCCCTGCGCGCCGCGCTCGGACCCGGGCTCAGGATGTTCACCCGGTTGGTGGAGGAGGGCTACGACTTCAGCCTCGACCGGCTCTTCGAGCGCGGCCTCACACTG
Source organism: Kineosporiaceae bacterium (assembly GCA_036758885.1). Taxonomy (GTDB): domain Bacteria; phylum Actinomycetota; class Actinomycetes; order Actinomycetales; family Kineosporiaceae; genus DAIOVT01. Next base: position 1,720 of record DAIOVT010000259.1, on the reverse strand, counting down.
ATGCTCGACGGCCTCGAGCCCGAACTCGTCGGCGCCCCGGGCGGTTCTGCATGATCACGAAGGGGTGGTCGTGCAGTTCTGCATGATCGCGGCGGAGCAAGAGACTCCGAGCTCGGGCCATTAGTTGGTGACGCGGGACTCGCGATCGTAGTTGCGGCCCAGGAACGCGGGTACCCGGGCCCAGCGCAACGCGAACACCATCACCAGCAGCGTCGCCAGGTATGGCAGCATCGACACGAACTGATGGGGTAGGCCGACACCCACCACCTGCGCCCGTTGGGCGAGAACGTCCATCGCGGCGAAGAACGCAGCGCCGAGCAGGATGAACTGCGGCCGCCAGCCGCCGAAGAAGGCCAGGGCGATCGCGAGCCACCCCCGGCCGCCGACGATCTCGTCGGAGTAGAGCCCGGAGTAGACCATCGGCAGGTACGCGCCACCGACCGCCATCAGTGCCGAGCCAAGGGTTCCGGCCCACATCCGGGTGGCAGACACGTTGACCCCCAGGCTGTCCGCCGCCTTCGGGTTCTCACCCACCGAACGAAGCCGCATGCCGGCGTCGGTCCGATAGAGCCACCACCACAGCGCCACCGAGAGCAGGACCGATGCGTACACCAGCAGATCCTGACCCAGCAGCACCTTGGGCAACGAGTGGATCGTCGGCGGTTCGAGGGTCACCCCGATCACCACGCGGTAGAGCAGGTTGGCCAGGCCGACCGCCAGGAAGAACAGCGCCAGCCCGACGACGAACTGGTCGAGTCGCAAATACGTTGTGGCCCAAGCGAGGACGGCGCCGAACACGGCACCTGCAACGGCCGCGGCCACCAGCCCCGCCAGGTTGGATCCGGTCTTCAGACTGATCAGGAAGCCGACCGAGGCACCGAGCAGCATCATCCCTTCCTGGGAGACGTTGAAGATGCCCGCCCGGCCGGAGAGCATCGTGCCCTGAGCCACCAGGATGAACGGAACCATTGCCGTCACGGTGAGCGCGATGAAGTCGTTCATGACTGGCTCCCGCCTGCCGTACGCAATCGCCGGAGGCGCGCCGTCCGGGCACTCAGTCTTCCGGAGATCACCTCCGACATCAGGAGGAACAACAGGATCAGTCCTTCCAGGATGACGACCAGTTCGACCGGCACTCCGGAGGCTCGCTGCATGCTGCTCGCGCCCGCCTCCAGGACGGCGATCCCGAAGCCCACGAACGGAATTGCCATCAGCGAGCCTCGGGCGATCAGGCCGACGATGATGCCGAGCAGGAGGAAGTTGGACTGCAGCCCCTCGAGCATGCGGTGCTGCACCCCGGTCACCTCCAGCGCACCGGCGAACCCGCCGATCAGCCCACCGACCACCATCGAGCCTGCCGCGATCCGTGCGATCCGGATTCCGTGTACCCGCGCGGCTCGCTCGTTCAGACCCACCGCTCGCAACTCGAACCCGGCGACACTGCGCCGGGCCAGGAAGGCGAGCCCGACCGAGAGCAACAACGCCAGCAACACGCCCAGGTGGATCGGCGGACGCCCGAACCCGGGCAACCAGGCCGACTCCGGCAGGTACCGGGTCGCCGGAAAGCCGGCACCGGGGTCGGGCCACACGGTCGACGCCAGGAAGTCGAGCAACTGGAAGGAGACGAAGTTCAGCAGCACCGTGGAGAGGATCTCGTTGACCTTGAACTGCTGCATCAGCCATGCCGACAGTGCCGCACACAGCCCGCCGGCCAACGCAC
>DAIOVT010000258.1:0-5908 GCA_036758885.1 Kineosporiaceae bacterium | reverse complement strand
GCGCCTTGACCGCGAGCCCGGTGACCAGCAGGGCCGCCGCGATCAGTTGCTCGGTGTGGCTCAGGCCCGCACCGCGACGCTCGGCCAGCAGCACCAGATCGGTGCTGCCGGTGCGGACGGCGATCAGCAGCAACCCGAGCAGCATCAGCGCCGACCCGGTGACGGTGAACAGGATGAACCGGTTCGCGGCCCAGCGCCGGGCACTCTCACCGCCCGGCTGCACAAGCGCGGGCGGGGCGCCGCGCCCCGGGGTGCTGTCGTCCCCCCAACGGGCGATCACGAACCACATCGGTGCCAGCACCGCCTCGAAGGCGATGAAGAAGACCAGCAGGTCCATGGCGGTGAAGGTGGCCAGCGAGGCACCGAGCACCGCGAGCACACATCCGGCCAGGGCCGCGGGTGCACCGCCCGGGACCGCCGCCCGGGTCAGGTGCAGACAGACCAGCAGGGCGAGCACCGCGGTCAGCAGCACCAGCGGCAGCGAGACGCCGTCCAGACCGAACCGCAACCGCACGCCGAGCCCGGGGATCCAGGGCAGGTCGAGAAAGGTCCTCGTGGCCCCGGAACCCGCCCGCGGCGTGAGCGCCGCGGCGCCGAGCGCGGCGGCCAGGGTCAGCCCGGCGGCGCCGGCCGCCAGCCGCAGGCCGGTCTGCTGCCCGAGCCGGCGAGCGCCGGCGAGCACCGCCGCGGCGCCCAGCCAGGGCAGCAGCAGCATCGCGGAGATCGCCGTCGCCCTCACGACAGGATCACCCCGGCGAGACCGAGGGCGAGGGCACCGAGCACCGTCCAGGCCAGGTACGACGTCGCGCTGCCGGTGCTCACCCGGCGCAGCAGACCGGCCGCGGTCCAGGTGCCGGCCGCCGCCCCCCGCGGGTAGATGTCGACCACGTCGAGGTCGGCGGCATGCACCCAGCCGGCCAGCCGGCGGTAGGGCCGCACCACGGCGGCGTCCTGGACGGCGTCGAGCCGGTAGCCCTCGCGCAGGAAGGCCCGCAGCCGGCCGGGCAGCATCACCGCGACATCGGGACCGCCGAGGCGCGGCGCCGACAACGCCCAGGCCACCCCGGTCAGCGACACCAGCGCCCCGGTGACCGCGGTGACCGGGTCGAGATGGCTGCCGGTCAGGGCGTCCAGTCCCAGCGGCACCGCCAGGCCGAGCGCCACCGTGGGCACCGCGAGCAGCCACAGCGGCCAGGTCATCATCCGGGGCAGCGGCGCGGGTTCGGCTGTTTCGGGTGCCGGCCGGTTCTCCCCGATCACCACCAGCACGAACACCCGGCCGGCGTAGAGGCCGGTGACCAGTGCGGTGATCAGACCGACCCCGGCCACCAGCCAGCCCGCGACCGCGAGCCCCTGGGTGCCCTCCGCTCCGGCACGGGCGGTCTGCTCCGCGGCGGTGAGCACCGCCTCCTTGCTCCAGAACCCACTGAGCGGCGGCAACCCGGCAAGCGCGCCCAGCCCCAGCCCGGTGAGCACGGCCAGACCCCGCCGGCTCGGCCACAGCCCTCCGGCGGCGCTGATCCCGGCGAGCAGCTGGGTGCCGGTCAGGGTGATCACCGCTCCGGCGATCAGGAACAGCAACGCCTTGAACGCCGCGTGCGAGAGCAGGTGCCCGATCGCCGGGCCGGCCTGCGCGGCCACCGCCAGACCGGCCACCAGATAGGCCATCTGACTGATCGTCGACCAGGCCAGCAGACGCTTCAGGTCGTCCTGGGCGAGCGCGGCCAGCGCCGCCCCGAGCATGGTGATGCAGGCCAGCACCGCCGCGGTGACCAGCACCGGCGGAGCCGCTTGGAAGAGCGGCAGCAGCCGGGCCATCAGGAACGCGCCGGCGGCGACCATGGTTGCCGCGTGGATCAGCGCCGAGACCGGTGTCGGGCCCTCCATGGCATCGGGCAACCAGGTGTGCAACGGGAACTGCGCCGACTTGCCGGCCACCCCGGCCAGCAGCAGCAGCGCGGCCGGAACCACCACGGCCGCAGGCAGTCCGGCCGCCGCCGTGTTGATCGCCGGGATCGAGGTGGTGCCCGTGGCGACCAGCAGGATCACCACGGCGAGCAGCACCCCGAGATCGCCGGTGCGGGTGACCAGGAACGCCTTCATCGCCGCGGCGCGGGCGGCCTGACGTTCGCTGTGGTGACCGACCAGCAGGTACGAACACAGGCCCATCACCTCCCAGCCGATCAGCATCGTGATCAGGTCACCGGCGTGCACCAGCAGCATCATCGCCGCGGTGAACAGCGAAACCGTTGCGGCGTAAGGGCGATAGCGCTCCCGCAGGTAGGCGATCGAGTACACCTGAACGCACAGGGCCACCACCGCGACGGCGACCGCGACGGTCGCCGACAGCGAATCGGTGGCCAGCTGCAGCACCGGGGAACGGTCTCCGAGCGACACCTCACCCAGCACAACACGTTGCGGCACAGTCGATCCGGCGGATGACCCGGATGATCCGGATGTTCCGGTGAACAGTTCGGTGAGCGCCGCGAGCACGGTGCCCACCGCCGCGGTGACCGCCCACTCGGCGCTGAGGTCGGCGCGCGCGGTGCCCGGACGCCACCGGAGCATGCCGAGCACGGCGAACGTCGCCGGTACCAGCACCGTGAGCACGGCCGCGGTCAGGCTCACCGCGCCCCCTGCTGGTCATCGGCGGGTGCCGGGCCGGCCGGCTCGGACCGGGTGATCGCGGCCAGGTCGACGGTTGCCCGGGCCCGGAACAGGGCCAGCACGATGGCCAGAGCCAGCCCCACCTCGGCCGCGGCGACGGTGATCAGCATGATCGTGGCGACCTGACCGCCGAGCAGCCGGTCGCCGGCCGCGGTCCCGCCCGCGGCTGCGACCGTCTCGGCGGGGGCGCCGTCCGTGACGAGACCGGCCAGCCCCGAGGCGGGCAGGGTCGCCGCGGTGATCAGCAGCACCCCGGCCGCCGCGAGCAGCAGCTCGGCGCCGATCAGCACCAGCACCGCGTGCCGGCGGGCCAGCATCGCGTAGACCCCGCAGCCCGCGAGCGCGGCGGCCAGCAGCACCGGAACGGCGACATGGATCACTCGGCGTCCCGGTCCCGGCCGGCCCGGGAGACCGCGATCGCGCCCACCAGGGCGGCCAGCAACAGCACCGACAGCAGCTCGAAGGGCAGCACCCAGCCGGTGAACAGGGCCCCGCCGATCGCGGCGGCCCGGCCGGCGCCGTCCAGGGGGTGCACCTGCGCGCCGCCGACCGCCCAGAGCACCGGACCGGCGATCAGCACCGCGGTGCCGGCCCCGGCCAGGGCCGCGACCCACCGCCGTGGCCTGGACGCATCGAGGTCGTCGTGGCGGCCGATCGGCGAGCGGGTGAGCATCAGGGCGAACAACGCCAGCACCACCACCGCGCCGACGTAGACCAGCAGTTGCACCAGGGCGACGACCTCCGCGCCGAGCACCAGGTAGACCCCGGCCACCATGGCCAGGGTGAGCACCAGGCACAGCGCCGCGTGCACCACCCGCGCGCTGCGTACCGCGCCGATCGCCGCCACCACCGCGGCGACCGAGAAGACGACCAGGAACACCTCGGCCGCCGACACCAGGTCAGCCACCGGCACCCACATCGTCGCGGCGCTGCCGGTCACGGCCCCGGCCCGGCCCCGCCGAGAGCTCCTTGGCCGGGGCGCTGCGCGGGTCGAGCTGCGGCGGCGGCGGGACCGACTCGAGGTGCCCCGCGAGCTGACGGCGTTCGTGGGTCAGGTCGCGGATGTCGAGTTCGGCGTACTCGAAGTCGGGCGACCAGAACAGCGCGTCGAACGGGCAGACCTCGATGCAGATACCGCAGTACATGCACAGCGAGAAGTCGATCGCGAACCGGTCCAACACGTTTCGCTGCCGATCGCGGCCGCCGTCGACCCCGGGCACGGTCTCCTTGTGCGAGTCGATGTAGATGCACCAGTCCGGGCACTCCCGCGAGCAGAGCATGCAGACCGTGCAGTTCTCCTCGAGCAGCGCGATCACGCCACGGCTGCGCGGCGGCAGCGAGGGGGCGACGTCGGGGTACTCGCCGGTGTCGGCCGGCCGGAACATCGTCTTCGCGGTGGTGGCCAGGCCGCGCAGGATGCCGCCCGGGCGGGGGTCACCGGCCTGATCGCTCACCCGGGTCATCCTGCCCCGTCGCGGCGCGCCGCGGCCAACTATCCGGAGTTCGCTGGAGACACCGGCTCGGCCCCCTGGCCCGCGGGCGAGGGGATGTTGATGCCGGACGGCGCGGTGCCGACCGGCCGCGTGGCCACCTCGGGCAGGCTCACCCCGAGCAGTCTGCCCAGGCAGGCCAGCACCCACGGGCGTACCGTGTCGACGTTCTCGAGACCGATCACGTGCGCGGCGTGCGCCGAGTGCAGCAGCGCCAGCAGCCCGCGGGTGACCTCGTTCGCATCGATGTCGGCGGCGAACACCCCGGAGACCACGCCGTCGAGGACCACCGAGCGGTAGACGTCGAACTGGCCGGTGACCAGTTCGTCGATCAGCGGCACCAGTTCGGGGTGTTCGCGGGTCATCGTGGGCAGGTCGATCAGCATCCGCGAGGCGCCGTCCACCTGTTCCGGGAGATCGAGCGCGACCAGGGCGACCAGCCGCCGGGCCGGGTGCGGCACCGAGGCCGCGACCGCGGCCCGCTCGGAGGCCCGGGAACTGCCGGCCAGGCTGACCGCCTGCATCGCCAGGGCGAAGAAGTCGGGAAAGTAGTAGAGGACGGCGGCGGGGCTGAGTTCGGCCTCGGCCGCGACCTCGCGAACCCTCATGCCGGACATGCCTTCACGAAGCAGGACGCGATGTGCGGCCGCGACAAGATGCGCTCGTCGCGGCTCCTGTCTGCGGGGTCTCCCCACTGTGTACCGCCTCCCCGAGTGGCGCACCGTCGCCGGGTGTCTGACACACTCTTCGTCGGTGACTGACAAGTCACACTTAACACTAGACGTTCAGTGCGTGGCGGTCACGAAGACGGCCGTAATTGCCAACTGGATCAAGGCAACTGGCACCAGAACGGTCCAAGCCAATCGCTGTAACTGGTCTTCCCGCAGCCGCGGCAGACTCACCCGCAGCCAGATCACAACAAGCGCGACTATTGCAGCTTTCAATGTCGTCCACAACGGGCCGAGCAATGAGGCGAGCGGCCCTTGCCAACCACCGAGGAACATCACGGCGAAAAGCCCTGAGATCAGTACGATCCCGGCATATTCCGCTAGGAGGAAAAGGGCAAATCGCAATCCTGTGTACTCGGTGTAGGGGCCGGCGACGAGCTCGGAGTCGGCAAGGGGCATGTCGAACGGCGGCCGTTGCAGTTCCGCGACGCCGGCGATCAGGAACACCAGGGCGGCCGGCGCGAGCAGGATCAGCCACACCGGGCGCCACGCCTCGCCGATCTCGACCAGGGACAGCGATCCGGCGGCCAGCGCCACGCTCGCCGCGGCCAGCACCATCGGCAATTCGTAGGCGAGCAGCTGCGCGGCCGAGCGCAGCGCCCCCAGCAGCGCGTACTTGTTGCCGCTGGACCAGCCCGCGAGCAGTGTGCCGAGCACCGCCACGGCGCTGACCGCCAGCACGAACAGCAACCCGGCGTCCAGCGGCGCGGCCACCACGGCCGGCGACAGCGGCACCGCTGCCATCGCCACCAGGTAGGGCACCAGGGCCAGCGCCGGGGCGAGCCGGAAGACCCGCCGGTCGGCGGCGGCCGGGACGATCTCCTCCTTCTGCAGGAACTTCACCCCGTCGGCGACGAGCTGCGCCCAGCCGTGGAAACCGCCCGCATACATCGGCCCGAGCCGGCCCTGCATGTGCGCCATCACCTTGTGCTCGGCCTGGCCGACCAGCAGCGGCAGCACCAGGAACGCGACCAGCACCGCGAGTGCCCGCAGCGCCACCTCGGCCACGTCGTCAGTCATCGG
>DAIOVT010000257.1:0-5941 GCA_036758885.1 Kineosporiaceae bacterium | reverse complement strand
GTCGAGCACCGGCTCGAGCACCGGGCTGGTCAGGGTGGCGAACGGAGCCGCCCGCACCACCAGGGCGAACAGCTCGTCGACGGTCAGTTCGTCGAGGGCGAGCATCGCCACGATCTGCTGGGCGAGCACGTCGAGCGGGTTGGCCGGGACCGCGATCGCCTCGATCGCTCCCTGGCGCATCCGCTCGACCACGACGGCGGTCTGCACGAGGTCGCTGCGGTACTTGGGGAAGAGGACCCCACGGGAGAGGGCGCCGACCTGGTGGCCGGCCCGGCCGACCCGTTGCAGCCCGCTGGCCACGCTGGGCGGTGACTCGACCTGGACGACGAGGTCGACCGCCCCCATGTCGATGCCGAGTTCCAGGCTCGAGGTGGCGACCACCGCCGGCAACCGGCCGGCCTTGAGCTCGCCCTCGATCAGGGCCCGTTGCTCCTTGCTGACCGAGCCGTGGTGGGCCCGGGCCAGGGTCGGGGAGGCCCCGGCGGAGGAACCGGCCGCGCCCATCAGCTCCGCCGGACTCGTGGTGGCACCTGTGCCTGCCGCCGGGGTCTCGCCCGGCTGCGCCGCCTCGAGCCGCTCCTGCCAGATCTCGTTCAGCCGCGCGGTCAGCCGTTCGGCCAGCCGCCGGGAGTTGGCGAAGACCAGGGTCGAGCGATGCTCGGCGATCAGGTCGACGACCCGCTCCTCCACGTGTGGCCAGATCGAGGGACGACGCAGCGCCCCCGCGGCCGGGCCGCTCAGGTCCAGTGTCTCCCCGGAGAACGGGGGATCCGGTTCGGCGGCGGCTCCGGCGGGGGCGAGCCCGGGGGCGGTGGCGTCGAGGTCGGCCATGTCGGGCACCGGGACGACCACACGCAGGTCGAACTGCTTGGTCGAGGGCGGCTGGACGACGCGTACCCGGTGCTGCTGAGCGCCGGTCATCCAGCGGGCCAGTTCGTCGACCGGCCGCGCGGTGGCGGACAGCCCGATCCGCTGCGCGGGCCGCTCCAGCAACGCGTCGAGCCGCTCGAGGCTCAACGCCAGATGAGCACCGCGCTTGGAGCCGGCCACGGCGTGGACCTCGTCGAGGATCACCGTGTCCACACCGGCGAGCACCTTGCGGGCGGCCGAGGTGAGCAACAGGAACAACGACTCGGGGGTGGTGATCAGGATGTCGGGCGGATGCCGGGTGAAGTCCCGGCGTTCGGCGGCCGGGGTGTCACCCGAGCGGACGGCGACCTTGATCTCCGGAGGGACCAGACCGAGCCGGACGCTCTCCTGCCGGATACCGGTGAGCGGCGCCCGGAGGTTGCGTTCCACGTCGACCGCCAGGGCCTTGAGCGGAGACACGTACAGCACCCGGCAGCGATGCGTGGACTCCGCGGGAACGGGTTCGCCGGCCAGCCGGTCCAGAGCCCACAGGAAGGCGGCGAGGGTCTTGCCCGACCCGGTCGGCGCGACCACCAGCGCGTGCTGGTTCTCGCTGATCGCCGTCCAGGCGCCGTCCTGAGCGGGGGTCGGGCCCCCGAAGGCACCGGTGAACCATGACCGGGAGGGCGCGGAGAAACGCCCCAGCACGTCACCGGTTCCTGCCTCGTCCATCGCCACGTCACCATCGTGCCTCGGGGCACCGACAAAACCAGACCGACAAAACCCAGACCGGCAGAACCAGACCGGCCCATGAGAGCCGGCGGGGGGAGCGGGGTCAGTGCGCGGCGGCCGGCTTGCGCCGCGGGATGAAGTGCATGATCGCCACCACGACGGCGCCGACCAACAGTCCGGCCACCGCCGAGCAGCCGGTGTTGACCAGCCAGCCGACCACGCCACCGACCGCGGGCAGGGCGTCCCCGGCGCCCTCCTCGAGGTGGTGCACCAGCGAGTACGGGGCGTGCCAGCCGAGGTCGTCGAGACCGACCAGCAGGATGTGCCCACCGACCCAGAGCATGGCCACGATGCCGACCGTGGAGAGCACCGAGAGCACCTTGGGCATGGCCGCGACCAGGAACCGGCCGAACCGCTTGGCGGCTGCGGAGGGCCGCTCGGCCAGGGCCAGGCCGATGTCGTCCATCTTCACGATCAGGGCGACCACGCCGTAGACCAGCGCCGTGATCAGCAGCGCCACGATGATCATGATGATCAGGCGGGAGACGAACGGCTGATCCGCGACCTCGTTCAGCGAGATCACCATGATCTCGGCGGAGAGGATGAAGTCGGTGCGGATCGCCCCGCTGACCATCTGCTTCTCGAAGTCCGGCCCCCGGACGGCGGCCGGCGCCTCCTGGTGCTCGGCGTGCGGATGGAACAGTTCCCAGATCTTCTCGGCACCCTCGAAGCACAGGTAGGTGCCGCCGAGCATCAGGATCGGCGTCAGCAGCCACGGTGCGAACTGACTGAGCAGCATCGCCACCGGCAGGATGAAGACCAGCTTGTTGCGGATCGAACCGATCGCGATCCGCTTGATGATCGGGAGCTCGCGCTCGGCGGTGAAGTCCCGCACGTAGCGTGGGGTCACCGCGGTGTCGTCGACGACGACGCCGGCCGCCTTCGCGCTCGCCTTGCCCGCTGCGGCACCGATGTCGTCCACCGATGCAGCGGCCAGCTTGGCCAGCGCGGCGATGTCGTCCAGAAGGGCGGCCAGACCTGCGCTCATTCCGCAAGCGTAACCAGCGCAGCGGCTACGGGCCGTAGATGTGACCGGGTGCGTTCCGCGTCGGAGCGTCCGCGGTGCGATCGTGGTCCGATGCGGATGAGCGAGTTCTGGCAACTGATGGGCGACGAGTTCGGACCGGCCTACAGCCGTACGCTCGCCGCCGACCACGTGGTCGCGGGGCTCGGGCATCGAACCGCTGAGCAGGCTCTCACGGACGGCGAGGAGCCCCGCGCCGTCTGGACGGCGCTGTGCGACGAGTTCGACGTACCGGTCGGCCGTCGCTGGGGCGTGGATCCCGGCGTGTCACGTGCATCGAACAGACGTTCGTCATAGTCTCGTCCCCAGCGAGACGGACGTTCGACTTATCCACAGCGCGCCAACGACTCGAAGCAGATTGTCGGTAGGCATCTCTAGCGTCGGACCCGACAACCCAACAGGCCACGCACGACACGCATGAGGTGAATGAACGATGGCAGCCCAGGATCGCGAGAAGGATCGTGACAAGGCCCTCGAGACGGCCCTGAGCCAGATCGACCGGCAGTTCGGAAAGGGCTCGGTGATGCGGCTCGGCGAAGATGTCCGGCCACCCATCGAGGTCATTCCCACCGGTTCGATCGCTCTGGACGTCGCGCTCGGGATCGGCGGTCTGCCGCGCGGCCGAGTCGTCGAGGTCTACGGTCCGGAGTCCTCCGGTAAGACCACCGTCGCCCTGCACGCGGTGGCGAACGCGCAGCGCAACGGCGGTATCGCCGCGTTCATCGACGCCGAGCACGCGCTCGACCCCGAGTACGCGAAGAAGCTCGGCGTCGACACCGATGCCCTGCTGGTCTCCCAGCCCGACACCGGTGAGCAGGCGCTCGAGATCGCCGACATGCTGATCCGCTCGGGCGCCCTGGACATCATCGTGATCGACTCCGTGGCCGCCCTGGTGCCACGTGCGGAGATCGAGGGCGAGATGGGTGACAGCCACGTCGGCCTGCAGGCCCGGTTGATGTCGCAGGCGCTGCGGAAGATCACCGGTGCCCTCAGCAACACGGGCACCACTGCCATCTTCATCAACCAGCTGCGCGAGAAGATCGGGGTGATGTTTGGCTCGCCCGAGACCACGACCGGTGGCCGGGCGCTCAAGTTCTACTCCTCGGTCCGCCTCGACGTCCGGCGCATCGAGACCCTCAAGGACGGCTCCGAGCCGGTGGGATCACGTACCCGGGTGAAGGTCGTCAAGAACAAGGTCAGCCCGCCGTTCAAGCAGGCCGAGTTCGACATCCTCTACGGCATCGGCATCTCTCGCGAGGGCGGCCTGATCGACATGGGCGTCGAGCACGGTTTCGTGCGCAAGTCGGGGGCTTGGTACACCTACGACGGCGATCAGCTCGGTCAGGGCAAGGAGAACGCGCGTTCCTTCCTGCGCGACAACCCCGATCTCGCCGATGAACTCGAGAAGCGGATCAAGGACAAGCTTGGCGTCGGCCCGCGGCTCGACGACCCGGCGACCGTCGACGTCAGTGCCGCCGCGGCCAAGGCGCCGGTCGACTTCTGAGCGATCGCTGGGCGGGCCGCTCGGCTCGCCCAGCCTCGATCGCCGTGAGAACCCATGAGAGAGAAGACATCCAGGCGGGGTCGGGAGAGCGGTCCGGGCCTCGATCCGGACGAGGGCGATCAGAGTTCGGATCCGGCGTCGGGGGCACGCAACATCGTGCTGCGGCTGCTCGCCGCCTCGCCACGGACTCGGTCACAGCTCTCCCAGGCTCTGGCCCGGCGGGGCGTTCCGGAAACGATCGCCGAGCAGGTGCTGGACCGCTTCGAGGAACTCGGCCTCGTCAACGACACCGAGTTCGCGCTCACCTGGGTGGCCTCGCGGCATCGGCACCGCGGTACCTCCCGGCGGCTGCTCGCACGCGAACTGCGCGAACGAGGTGTCGCTCCCGAGGTGATCGAGCAGGCGGTTGCCACTCTCGGTGCCGAGGACGAGTCCGGTGCGGCGATCGAACTGGCCCGGAAGGCGTTGCGCTCCAGTCGATCCCTCGATCCCGAACGCCGGCAACGCCGGATCATGGGAATGCTGGCCCGCCGCGGTCATTCTGCGGACGTCGCCTTCAGGGCGTGGCGAACGGTGTGCGACGAGGACGCGGACACCGATCGTGACCTCTCCTGGGACGACGAATCATCGGGTCCACCTCTGGGCGGCGACATGCTGTAACGCCTGAGTGCTGGCCGGGTAACGATTGTGTTCACGTGGTTTTCATCCACCAGTAGGGCATGTCCCGTCCGGTATGGTCCCCGGCATGGAAGAAGCGCTTGTCGTCATGTCGCAGGTCAACAAGCATTTCGGTGATCTGCACGTCCTACGAGACATCAACCTGACGGTCAACAAGGGCGAGGTCGTCATCCTCATCGGGCCCTCAGGGTCGGGAAAGTCCACGCTCTGCCGCACGATCAACCGGCTGGAGACCTTCGAGTCCGGTTCGATCACCATTGACGGTCAACCCTTGCCCGAAGAGGGGAAGGGGCTGGCGAACCTCCGGGCCGACGTCGGCATGGTCTTCCAGAGCTTCAACCTCTTCGCGCACAAGACGATCCTGGAGAACGTGACCCTCGGGCCGATCAAGGTCCGTAAGCAGCCGAAGGCCGAGGTCGAGTCGCGCGCCCTGGAACTGCTGGAGCGGGTGGGCGTCGCTCATCAGCGCGACAAGTACCCGGCGCAACTGTCCGGTGGTCAGCAGCAGCGAGTGGCCATCGCCCGATCGCTGGCGATGAACCCCAAGGTCATGCTCTTCGACGAGCCGACCTCGGCGCTCGACCCTGAGATGATCAACGAGGTCCTCGACGTCATGGTCGAGTTGGCGCGCAGTGGCATGACGATGATCGTGGTGACCCACGAGATGGGCTTCGCCCGGCGTGCCGCGAATCGTGTGGTGTTCCTGGCAGACGGACAGATCGTCGAGCAGAACGATCCCGAGAGCTTCTTCACCAACCCGAAGAGCGACCGCGCCAAGGACTTCCTCGGCAAGATCATCACCCACTGACCCAGTCAGGCCGTCCGATGGCCTCCCGGGACGATCCGGAGAGGTCACCGAACCGATAGAGGAGATTCAGCACATGCGAAACCGACGTATTGCTGTCGTGGCCACGGCAGCCGTCCTGGGGCTTGGCCTCGCAGCCTGCGGGAGCGACAGCAGTAGCACCGACAGTGGCAGCAGCGGTGGCGACAGCTCGCTGAAGATCGGGATCAAGTTCGATCAGCCCGGTATTGGCCTGAAGCAGGGCAGTGACTACACAGGGGTGGACGTCGACGTCGCGAAGTACGTGGCG
>DAIOVT010000256.1:0-5962 GCA_036758885.1 Kineosporiaceae bacterium | reverse complement strand
CGCCTCGCGTGGCTGGCTGGTCGTCGCGCTCGACCATCCCTACGACTCGGCGGCGATCAGGTACGCCGACGGCACCGTCGTCCGGTCCCGGCTGGCGGTGGGCCCGGACGATGCCGAGGCCGATCGCACGGCCGGTGACTGGACCCGGTTGCGCGCCGCCGACCTGCGCTCGGCCCTGGACCGGCTGGGGTCGCTGGACGCCGATGCGTCCACGTCGTTCGCCGGACGCATCGACCTCACGAAGGTGGCCGCGGTCGGCCACTCGCTCGGTGGCGCCGCCGCGCTGCAGGCCGCCACCGACGACACCCGGATCGGCGCCGTGGTCAACCTCGACGGCTTCCCGCGCACCCGCGGCGCGCACCCGATCGCCGCGCCGCTGCTGGTCATGGTCGCCGGCCGGGGCACCGGCAACGCCGCGAACGACTCCGACTACCGGACGGCGGTCACCGCCGCTCTGCGCAACGGCGGGCCGGGTTCGCGCGGGGTCACGGTGCCCGGCGCGGGACATCTGACCTTCACCGATGCGCCGCTCTTCCTGCCACCCGTGCCGTCCCTGGTCGGCAGCGGGCCACGCGATCGTGGTCCCGGCCTGACCCGCGACGCCGTTGTCGCCTTCCTCGACCACGCCCTGCGCGGTGGTCCCTCACCCGAAGCGACCCTCGCGGCGATCGGCACGCTCGAACGTCCCTGAGCAGTTTCTGCATGATCACGGGCAGGCGGTGGACGTGTCTGGCAGAGGTGGCGGCCCGGTCCGGTGATCGCGGACGCTTTTGTGCTCCCAGACGAACACAAAAGCGTCCGCGATCGGCCTGGTCCACAGGTCAGGGCCCCCGCGCGCCTGGGTGCGGTTCTGCATGATCACGCTGGGTGTGGGGCGTGCTGCGTGCACGAGTGGGCCCCCGCGGGCGTGCGCTTTTGCATGATCACGGGGGAGGGACTGCATGATGGCCGAATGTCCACGATCGTGTTCTTCCACGCCCACCCCGACGACGAGGCCAGCGCCACCTCGGGGTCGATCATGCGAGCCGTCGAGGAGGGTCACCGGGTGGTCGTCGTGTTCGCGACGGACGGCGACCACGGGGACGTTCCGGACGACCTGGCCGAGGGTGAGACGCTGGTCGACCGCCGGCACCGCGAGGCCGAGGCCTCGGCGCGGGTCACCGGGGCGCACCGAGTGGTCTGGCTGGGGTACCGCGACTCGGGGATGACCGGCTGGCAGCAGAACGACGACGCGGGCTGCTTCCACGCCGCCGACCTGCTCGAGGCGGCCACCCGGCTGAGCGCGGTTCTCGACGAGGAGGACGCCGACGTCCTGGTCGGCTACGACTGGCACGGCGGCTACGGCCACCCCGACCACATCAAGGTGCACCATGTCGCGCACCGGGCGGTCGAGCTGGCGAGGCGCCGTCCGAAGTTGTGGGAGTCGACACCCAACCGCGACAACATGCGCGCCCTGTTCGAGGCCGCGAAGGCTGCGGGTATGGAGGAGGACTGGGATCCGGACGCACCGGCGGACGACGGAAACCCTTTCGGCACAGTCGAATCCGAGATCGACGTGCAGGTGGACGTGTCGGCCTACCTGGACCGCAAACGTCAGGCGCTGGCCTGCCACATCAGCCAGGTCAGCGACATCGGCATGATGCTGTCGATGCCGCCGGAGGTGTTCGCGATGATGTTCGGCCAGGAGCACTACATCGACCCGGACCACAAGCCGGCGGACGATTCGGATGCACCGAGAATGCGCGCCGGCTGGATCCTCTGAACCGGATTGTCGCGGATCAGATCAGATCGGATCAGATTCAGATCGGATCAGATTCAGATCGGGACGACGACCGTCGCGGGATCGGACGATTTCGACCGGTACATCTTGGCGTCGGCCTCGCGCAGCGCGGCGTCGACGTTGCCGGGATCGAGACGTTCCCAGCCCAGGCTGACCATGAGAGTGGGCCCCGGACAGCCGACCTGCAGCTTCTCGGGCAGTCCGGCGGCCGAGTCGCGGTGCAGCACCAGCACGAACTCGTCGCCGCCGGTGCGGGCGACGATGTCCTGCGGGCCGGCGAGCAGCAGCAACTGGTCGGCGACCTGGATCAGCGCCTGATCACCCACGTCGTGCCCGTGCATGTCGTTGATCTGCTTGAACCGGTCGACGTCGGCGATGCCGAGCACCACGGACGCCGTCGGGTCGAGGGTCAGCAGTGAACCGAAGAGCCCCCGGCGGTTCAGCAGCCCGGTGAGCTGGTCACTCATCGCCAGGGCCCGGTAGGCGGTGGCGATCTCGTGGTTGCGCTGGGAGAGCTTGCCCATCATGTGCACGACCCGCACGGTCCAGGCCGACATCGGCGGTGTGACCAGCGCCGGGATCAGCAGGGCGCGCACCAGTTCGAGCTTCCAGCCGAGCAGGATCGAACCGGCCGTGGCGACCGAGGCCGACAGAGTCATCGAGACCAGCGTGAACCCGACGATCACGACGGGCAGCCCGATCCGCTCCACCAGCCGGTTGAGCCAGTGCGAGTCCCATTGCCGATCCACCGGATCGTTCAGTACCTCCGCCGGATCGCGCATCTGCCCGGTCATCGATCGCCTCGTTTCCCCACCATTGGGGTGACTCGTCGTCCCGCGGAGCATCGATGTTGATCAGTGTGGCGGGATCCGGGCGAATGTCAGCCGGTCGGCGCAGTGCCGGTCATCCTGTGGGTGACGGGCTGCTCGCCGGACCGGTCACGGTGACCGTCACCTCGTGCCATCCGGTGGCGCCGTCGGGGGCGGGCGCGGCGATCACCTCGGTCTGCACCTGCCCGTCGGCGTCGGTGGCACGCACCCGGAGCCGGTGCCGGCCCGGGGTCGCCGTCCAGGCGAGGCTCCATTGCACCCAGGTGTCCGGACCGACCGTCGGGGCGAGTGTCGCCCGCCGCCAGGGTTCGTCGTCCACCTGCACCTCGACCGTGCTGATGCCGCGGTGCTGGGCCCAGGCGACCCCTGCCACCGCGACGGTTCCCGCGGGCACCGAGCGGCCGTCGACCGGCACGTCGATGCGTGAGGCGGTCTTGATCGGTCCGCGCTGAGCCCAGCCCCGGCTGGTCCAGTACGCGGTGCGCTCGGCGAAGGTGGTGACCTCGAGATCGGTGACCCATTTCGTCGCCGAGACATATCCGTACAGGCCCGGCACCACCATGCGTACCGGGAACCCGTGCTCGACCGGCAGCGGCTCGCCGTTCATCGAGACCGCGAACAGGCTGTCCCGGCCGGGGTCCAGCAACACGTCCAACGGGGTGGACGCCGTCCAGCCGTCGGCGCTGGTCGAGAGCACCATGTCGGCGCCGGCCCGCGGCCCGGCCAGGGCGAGCACGTCGCGGATCGGCCGGCCGACCCACATCGCGTTGCCGGCCAGGTCGCCGCCCACCTCGTTGGAGACGCAGGTCAGGCTCACCCAGGCGCCGGTCAGTCCGTCGGCCAGCCGTCCTCCGGCACCGCCGGCGTCGGTGCCGATCAACTGGTCGAAGGTCAGCTCGACCGGGTTCTCCACCTCGCCGTGAATGCGCAGCCGCCAGGCCGCCGGGTCGACCTGCGGCACCGACAGGGCGGTGTCGATGCGGTAGAACTCGTCGTTCGGCGTGCGGTAGGGCGTGATCCCCGGCACCGGATCGACACCGGACGGCGCGGCGGGCGCCGCCCGGGCGGGCGCGGGAATGCGCAGGCTCGCCCGGGCCGCCTCGACCGCGCGGGCCGAGGCGCTGAGCGCCCGCGAGGCCACACCCCCGAGGACGGCGAGCGCCGACGTGGCGCCCACGGTGATCAGGAACCCGCGCCGCGAGGCGCTCGGTACGGACGGCGTCGACCCAGGTACGGGTGAACCGGCTGCGCGTGCCGGGTGGGGGAGCCGGCGCAGCAGCGCCTGGACGACGCTGACACCGACCAGGCAGCAGCCCAGTGCCGGCAGCCAATCCCATTGCCCCGCAGCGGGTCTGGTCATCGCGGCGACGGCCGCCACGATCGAGAGCACGATGAACCCGGTGACCGTGATCGCTGGCCTGCGGGCGCCCAGGGCGCCGAGCAGGGCGAGCAGTGCCGCCACCACGACGAGTTCGCCGATGCTGAGCGCCAGTTTGTCGGCGGTGCCGAACGTCGAGACCGCGAACTCCTTCAGCCACGCCGGGACGCGATCGACGAACGCAGCACCGACCGCGGTCAGCGGCGCGGCGGCCGGATTGCCCAGCGCGGCAAGCAGTTCGCCGGCGGCGATGCCCAGCGCGCCCGAGGCCAGCCCGGCCAGCGCGCCGGCCGCGGCCCGGGGATCGTTCGGTGGCAGTTCGCCGGGCGCGCGCGAATGCGGGCCCAGCGTCGAGGTGGACATGCTTCCGTTCTACTCCGCCGAAGGCTCCCGCGCAGCACTCCGGTCGTCCGTCCGGTCGCGCCGCGGGTGGCTCGGCTCGTCCGGTTCCACCTGGCCCGCAAGCGTTCCACCGGTCTGCGGTGCCGCGGTCCCGGCCTGCTGCGCTGAGGTGCCGGCCTGCCGGGCGGCGCGCTTGCGGGTCTCGGCGGTCGCGATCGCCAGGGCGAACAGCACCGGCACCACGTACTTCGCGACCCCGAGCACGGTCCACACCCAGCCGGGCAGACCCGGCAGGTCGATGTTCGGCAGATCGATGTTCGGCAGATCGATGTTCGGCCAGGGGATGTCCGGCCACGGGATCTGCGGCAGGTCCCAGTCGGGCCACGGTATCGAGGGCAGGTCGAAGGGCAGTTCGAAGTTGAAGTCGGGCACCAGTGCCAGCAGCCTCGGCACCAGCCAGGTGGCCAGGGCGCCGAGGGCGACCGCGATCGCCGCGACCATGGTCTGCCGGGCCCGGTAGAGCCCCGGGTGATCGCGGCGCCACTGCACCCGGCGCGCACCCTTGGTGCCGGGCTCGGGCTCGAGTTCGATGCCCCCGGCGGGGATCTGGTTCGCGGCGACGGCCGTCACCTCGTTCTCGACGTCGAACCAGGTGGCCCGGCGCACCATGCCGAGCGTGGTGAAGTGCAGCCCCATCGCGCCGCGGCCGGCAGCGAACAGCACGGTGCGCTCCTCGCCGGTGGTCTTCTCGGCGACCACCTCGCCGTCCACCCGCCAGACGGTCCTCTGCCGGAAGACCGGGGTGCTGACCTCGAGCTCATGGTGGACGCCGGCATGCTCCAGATGCCATCGTTCCGGTTCGCTCATCGGGTACCCCCAGGCAGCACTGCCAATGTTAGAGTGGATGCTCCAAGAATATAACTGGAGTGAGCACTTCAGTAAAGGAGCTGACCCGATGGCACGCACCGTCGACCCCGAGCGCCATGCGGCCCGGCGTATGCAGATCATCGATGCGGCACTGACCCGCTTCTCCGAGGACGGCTACGAGGGCGCCACGACGGCCTCGATCTGCCGAGAGGCCGGCATCGGCTCGGGCACCTTCTTCCACTACTTCCCGACCAAGATCGCGCTGCTGCTGGCCCTGCTGGAACTCGGCACCGCCGACACGCGCGCCTGGTTCGGCGAGCAGGGCGGACGCGCCGACGCGGCGCAGGTGATCGACGACTGGGTCGCTCACAACATCGAGATGTTCTCCGATCGGCGGCTGGCCGGGTTCGTCCGGGCGGTCAGTGCGGTGATGACCGAATCCGTTGTCGCCGAGGCGTTGTCGCTCGACGAGAGCGGCCAGCGTGAGGGGCTGCGGCCATGGCTCGAACTCGCCCAGAAGGCCGGCCAGGTGCGCGGCGACCTGGCCGCCGACCGGCTGAGCAACTGGGTGTTCCTGCTGATCGACGGGTTCGTCGCCCGGCTCGCCACCGACCCGCGGTTCGACCCGGTTCAGGAGGCCCCGGTGCTGCGCGACGCCGTCACCCGGTTGCTCGCCCCCTGACCCCAGCGTGATCATGCAGAACCGCATGCCCGTCCGTGCTCGCGCCACCACCCGACCCCGCCGTGATCATGCAGAACTGCACG
>DAIOVT010000255.1:0-5996 GCA_036758885.1 Kineosporiaceae bacterium | reverse complement strand
CAGACCATCAGGTCCGCGCGTCCGGCGAGCAAGGAGCGCACCGAGCTGTACTGCCATTCCGTCACCCACTGCGATGTCGCCGCGAGCCGCTGCACCTCGTCGGCGAAGGACGGCCGCGGAGTCCAGCCGGGTCCGTGATACAGCGAGTCCAGCTCGACGTACGGTGCACCGATGGACTCGGCAACCCGTTGCGCCAGAGTGGATTTGCCCGATCCGGAGGTTCCGGCGATCAGCGCTCTGGTCGGTCGGGCCGGCAGCTCGTCGCGAGATCCGAGTAGTGGCACGCCAGAGATCCTGTTCTCCGGCACCTCCGATGGCAACCCGGTCCGGGCGGTGCTCGGGCTCCGCCGGCCGATGTCGATCAGTGCATCGCCCAGGATCTGAGCACCCGAGTTGACGCCACCCGGGCTCAGAACCGACGGTTCCCTGGTGATGATTCGACGCGAGATCCCCGGCGACATCGAGGCGATACGAGCGGTCACCGCCGCCGCGTTCCGCGACGCCGAGCACAGTGCGCCTCCGGTGGTGCCCGGCGGCGACCCGGGCGAGGCGACCCTGGTGGCCTGGCTGCGGGAGGACGACGGCTGGATCCCCGCCCTGTCGCTGGTCGCGGTCGAACAGGGGCAGGTGGTCGGTCACGTGGTGGCCACACGTGGCCGGGTCGACACCCTGCCCGCCCTGGGGCTCGGGCCGTTGAGCGTGGTTCCGGACCGGCAACGGGACGGCGTCGGGTCAGCTCTGATGCACGCCGTGCTCGGTGCCGCCGACGCCTTGGACGAACCACTGATCGCACTGGTCGGCGAACCCGGCTACTACCGGCGCTTCGGTTTCGTTCCGGCCGAATCCATCGGCATCATCGCGTCCGATCCCGGCTGGGGCCCGTACTTCCAGGTCCGCACCCTCACCGCATACGACGGCCGGACCGGCAGTTTCCGGTACGCGGCTCCCTTCGACAGGTTCTGAGCGGCACCTCGAAGGCGTGCAGTTCTGCATGATCACGGGGGGGACAGCGGTCGCAGGCCCGGCTGGCCGAGCAGTTCTGCATGATCACGCACCAGCGACTGGTGATCATGCAGAACCGCACGGCTCGCGGTGCCGCCTACCAGCTGCAGTTCTGCATGATCACGACGGGGCGACAGCGGTCGCAGGCACGGTTGGCCAGGCAGTTCTGCATGATCACGACGGAGCACGGCGGGCGCAGGCATGGTGGCCCGTGCAGTTCTGCATGATCACGGGGTGAGGCGGTCGGCGAGGGCGGCGGCAGCGGCGTCGGGGACGGTCAGCGCGGCGCGTACGTGCTGAGCCCCGGCGGCACCGTAGAAGGCTCCCGGTGCGACCAGGATGCCGCGGTCAGCGAGCCAGGCGACGCTGTCCCAGCAGGGTTCCTCGCGGGTGAGCCACAGGTAGAGCCCGGCCTCGGAGTGGTCGATGCGAAAACCCGCGTCGGTGAAGGCCTTTCGGGCCAGCTCACGCCGGGCCCGGTAGCGCTCCTTCTGCTCGGCGACGTGGGCGTCGTCCCCGAGAACCGCGGTGAGCGCGGACTGCACCGGGGCCGGCATCATCATGCCGGCGTGCTTGCGCACCTCGAGCAGTTCGGCCACCAGCACCGGGTCACCGGCCACGAAACCCGCGCGGTAGCCGGCCAGGTTCGACTGCTTCGACGTCGAGTACATCGCCAGCAGCCCCTCGTGCGATCCGCCGCAGACCCGGGGGTCGAGCAGGCTGGGCACGTCGCCGACGTCCCAGCCGAGTTCGGCGTAGCACTCGTCGGAGGCGACCACGGCGCCGTTCGACCGGGCCCAGTCGACCACTTTGGCCAGGTGTTCCACGCCGAGCACCCGCCCGGTCGGGTTGGCCGGCGAGTTCAGCCAGATCAGCGCGACGTTGCGGGCCGCCGGACCGAGCTGCAGGGTGCCGTCCGCGGGCACCGGCGTGGCCCCTGCCAGCCGCGCCCCGACGTCGTAGCTCGGGTAGGCGACCTGGGGATGCACCACCCGGTCGCCCGGGCCGAGCCCGAGCAGGGTGGGCAGCCAGGCGACCATCTCCTTCGAGCCGATGGTCGGCAGCACACCGGCCGGGTCGACGTCCGGCACACCGCGGCGCCGGGCGAACCACTGCGCCACCGCGTCCCGCAGCTCGGGGGTGCCGTAGGTGGCCGGGTAGCCGGGGGCATCGGCGGCGGACGCCAACGCCTCGCGCGCCACACGAGGGGTCGGGTCCACCGGCGTGCCGATCGACATGTCGATCAAGCCACCGGCATGCGCCCGGGCACGCGCGGCGTACGGCACCAGGCTGTCCCAGGGGAAGTCGGGCAGGGCGATTCGTCGCTGCCCCGCCCGGCTCCCCCGGGCCGAGCCGTTCAGTGGTCGCTCTCCTGCGGCGGCAACGCGACGATCAGGGGGTGATCCTTCTTGATCTGCCCCATCTTGGCCGCACCGCCCGGGGAGCCCAGGTCGTCGAAGAACTCGACGTTGGCCTTGTAGAAGTCGCCCCACTCGTCGGGGACGTCGTCCTCGTAGTAGATCGCCTCGACGGGGCAGACCGGTTCGCAGGCACCACAGTCGACACATTCGTCGGGGTGGATGTACAACATCCGCTCGCCCTCGTAGATGCAGTCGACGGGACATTCGTCGATGCACGCCTTGTCCTTGATATCGACACAAGGCTGAGCGATGACGTAGGTCACAGCGGGACTCCTCGAAACTGCTGATGCTGCTGCGGCCGGCGAGCCGGACGGATGACGCGCCCAGTATCGCCCGAGCGAGGCGGAAACGGCGAGTTCTCCGGCAGACCCACCCGGGTGAGCCACACCTCCACCCGTGGGCCGGGCGACCGGGCCGGCAGCGCCGTCGCTATCGTGGATCACCGGCCCCACGCAAGGATCGGTGATCGGATTGCCCCGCCCCCTGAACCGGCATGGCTGAACGCGACTGGGCACGCTGGATCGGCCGCCGCGCCTCGGTGCGGTACCGGCTGGAGACGCCCGTGCCCGGCGCCGGTTCCACCGACGTCGTCGGCACGGTGCTGGGGCTGGACGGCGACACGGTGCTGGTCGACGGACGGCGAGGACCGACCCGGGTGCCGCTCAACGCGGTGGTCACCGCGCGCCTCGTGCCACCCGCCCCGAGCCGGCGCGGTGCCCCGCACACCGCGCTGAGCATCGCCGAGGTCGCCCGGATCCAGACCGACCACTGGCGCCCCCGGACGCTCGAACCCGCCGGCCGGTGGCTGCTGCGCGCGCACGACCGGGTGACCGCGCGGGCCAACTCGGCCCTGTGCCTGGGCCTGCCGCACGACGTCGCGGGACAGCTGGCCCGGGTGCAGACCTGGTACGCCGAGCGGGAGCAGCCCACGTTCCTGATGGTTCCGGTGCCGGCGGACGCACCGGGCACTGGGCTCGAGCTGATGTCGCCCGGGCTGCGCGAGGCCTGTGCCACCGGGGTGCACCGGGTCGGCGACGACCCCGCGCAGGCCGGCCGCGACGGCGCCGAGCAGCTGGCCCTGGCCGACGCCCTGGTCGCCGGGGGCGCCTTCGCCGACCCGCCGATGCGCAGTGCCGTCGTGATGACCGCGGCGACCCGGGCGGTGATCGCCGGTGGCGCCGGTGAGCCGCCGGGTCCGCGGATCGACCTGTCGCCCGCCGAGGACCCGGCATGGCTCGCCGCCTACCGGGAGGACTCGCCGGCGCTGCGCGAACTGCTGCACTCGGCCGACGAGCAGGTCTTCGCGATCGCCCGCACCACGGACGGCGCGACCGCCGCCGGACTGCGGGTCTCGATCGCCGACGGCTGGGCCGGGATCAATTCCCTGGAGGTGCTGCCCGCGTTCCGCGGACGGCGCGTCGGCGGCTATCTGCTCGACGCGGCTGCCCGCTGGGCGCATTCGCGAGGCGCCAGGTCGATCTACCTGGAGACCGAGATCAGCAACGTTCCCGCGCACAACCTGTTCCTGCGCAAGGGTTTTGTCGTCCATCACCGCTACGACTACCTGCGCCTGCGACCGGCCCGGGCGGCTGGTGACACGGCCGGCTCGTGACCCGATGGTCAGTCGCTGACCGGTCCGCCCGAGGGCGTGGACGGCGACGGGCTGGGCGAGGCCGTCGGCCTGGGCTTCGGCTTGGCGTGGCAGTAGACCGCGTCCTCGGGGATGTAGTGCGTCGTCCAGGACTGGTCCTTGACGATCTTGCCGCCGCGATAGGCGATCCGCCGCACCGTGACGTCGAACCCCGACGACGGCTCCTGGGCGACGCAGCCGGCGGAGTCGTCGTAGATGGTCTTCGGGCTGGTGACGTTGCGCCGCGGCCCCTTCTCGGCGACCACCTTGTCGTAGTGCTTGGTGCTCCAGAAGCTCACCGTGACCACCTTGCCGACGGCGGCCTCGACCAGCACCCCGTAGGGCGAGTCGTTCTTCCACTTCAGGTCGACCGTCGGGAAGCTGACCGTCGCCTCGCGACCCTCCGGATAGCGGGAGATGTAGAACGAGTGCGGCATGTGGTGCACGTCCTGCAGCCCGGAGAAGAACACGTTGTTGAAGATCGTGGTCGCCATCTGTGAGACGCCGCCGCCGTAGTCGTTCTGCAGCCGGCCTCCGTTGATCACCGGCGCCTGGGCGTAACCCTTCTCGGGGGTTCGCCGTCCGAGCACCTGATTCAGACTGAAGGTCTGCCCGGGCAGTACCAGGGTGCCGTTGACCGTGCGCGCGGCGATCCGCAGGTTGTTGGTCCGGGGTACGTTCGAGGTCAGGTTGGTGGTGAAGGTCGAAACCTTCTCCTTCACACCGAGTTTGGTGGCCTGCGCGGTGCTCAGCTTTGGCTTGGTGACCACCGGTTCGATCCGGGCCGTGCGGTCACCGCCGGCCTGGATCGCCGTGACGACGGCCGCGGCCAGTTTCGCCGGGTCGACGTCCCAGCCGTCCACCGAGGGGACGATCGCCGGAACCCCTTCCCGCAGAATGATTTTCGCGTCCTGGGGCGACTTCGCCAGGCTCTTGTCCCCGGCCAGCAAGGCGTTTCGCAGCTTCACCCCGTCGGCGGCGAGCTCGAGCTTGCCGGGATCGTCCGCCGACGCCTTCATCGAGAGTGTCGCCAGCAATGCCGCACGGTTGATGCTGATCTTCTTCTGCCCCGCCTCGGTGCCGGCGTCGATCACCACCGGCCCGGACGCCGCGGCCTGCGCCACGGTCAGCGCGCGATCGACCTCCTGCTCGGTGACCTGCGGCGGGCTGTCGACGATCGGCAGCACCAGGGCGCCCTCACGGGCGAGCCAACCGTGCGCCACCACCTCGACCGCGTCGTCCACCTTGAGTTGCGCACCGGTCACCGCGGCGACCTCCTTGGGCCCGTCCGGGCCGAAGGTGATCCCGCCGTTGCTCGGCGTCCGGTCGGTGTCCTTGGCCACGGTCGTCAGCGCCGAGCGGATCGCGGACCTGTCGGGAGCGGGCAGCGCCGCGACCGGCGAACCCCCGGCGATCTGCCGCCAGATGCGGCCCAGGTCGAACCGTGACCCCAGAACGGCGTCCACGCTCTGCCCGGCGTCGACGCGCAGCCCCGCGGTGGCCGGGTCGATCGTGGCCTCGCGTCCCCCGGCGGTGACCGTGACCGGTGCGGTGCCGGCCTGCTGTGCACGCTCGCCGAGCACCTTGACCGCCTCGGCCCGGCGCATGCCGCCGACGTCGACACCGCCGACGGTCGTGTCCCGGGGTACCAGGTCGGCCGCGAACGCGGCAGCTCCGCCGACACCGAGCACCGCCGCGCCGGCGAGCGCCGCCGCACCGATCAACACCTTCGTCCGCACCGAACGGCCGGCGCCCCGCGGCACCACCTGGTCGGCCGGTGGAGGTGGCGGCCACGGACCGGGCGTCTGACCGGCCGGGGACGCCGCCGCCGGAACCGGCGCCGGAAGGCCGCTACCGGGCACCGACGGGGCACTCACCACCACGGTCGGGTCGAGAACCGGGTCGGTCTCGGAACCGGCGGCCCCTTCGGTGGCCGTCTCGCC
>DAIOVT010000254.1:0-6084 GCA_036758885.1 Kineosporiaceae bacterium | reverse complement strand
CAGTGGGAGCGCGCTTCCTTGACACGGAAGAGGTCACTGGTTCGATCCCAGTATCGCCCACCATCAATTCCCACAGATCAGAGCATTTCTGCTCACCTGTCGCCTCCAGAGGCCCGTTCTCGCCGCGTCGGAATGACCGCTTGAGTGGCCGACCTTTTCTGGTTGTCCTGACAGTCGATCGACCTGATCGACAACAAGGCCGGTGAGCGGTTGACCGCTTGATCTGACGCGTCGCGTCACCGAAGAATCGCCCCCCTGCTGGCGATCGACGCCGACGGCAATCTGCACCTGCTCGAACTCAAGCGTGACAGACCCTCGTGACGTTGTCGCGCAAGTGCTCGACCGGTTCAGGGGCTCTCCACGACTGAGAAATCGGCTCAGGTCCGGGGGACTTTTGTGGCGTCTGGCCCAACAAATGTCGCCGGGCCTCTGGGCAGGCAGTGCGACACCGCGTGCAGTCAGACGTCTGGCGCGACCCAGTAGAGCTGCTTGTGCCCTCGCGCTTCGAATTCGGTGGCGCGCGCCTGCGCGTCGGCACGGTCGGTGTAGCGAGCCACCTCGGCCTTGTTGCCGTGATCGTCCTGGCGCCAGAGCACCCACCGCCGAGGCTCTTCGCCCGAACCGCCCGAACCGCCCGAACCGGCCGGACCGTCTGGCCCGCCCGACGGCCGGGACTGCGGTGTCACGACTGGGCCGGGGTGGTGTGCACAAGTTTCTTGTTCGCGAACTCGTCGAGCCCGAAACGTCCCAGCTCGCGACCGATCCCCGAGTTCTTCACGCCGCCGAAGGGCAGGCCTGCGGCGGTCGGGACGAGCGAGTTGACGGCGACCATGCCGACGTCCAAGAGATCGGCGATCTGGTCGGCGCGCGCCGGGTCGGTGGTGAAGACGGACCCACCCAGTCCGAACGGGGTGTCGTTCGCCAGCGTGGTCGCCTCGTCGGCCGAGGAGACCCGGTGCAGCACCGCCACCGGACCGAAGATCTCCTCGTAGTAGGCCCGCATACCCGGCCTGACCCCGGTCAGCACGGTGGCCGGGTAGTAGGCGCCCGGGCCGTCGGGCTTCTCTCCCCCGAGCAGAACGCTCGCCCCGGCCTCGACCGCGTCGGACACCTGCGCGGCCACCTCGTCACGGGCGGCGACCGAGCTGAGCGGGCCGAGCCGGGTGCGGTCGCTGGTCGGGTCGCCCATCTGCCACTGGGCGGCCTTGCTCAGGAAGCCCTCGAGGAAGGTCTCCCAGACCGGCTCCTCGGCGATGATCCGCTTCGAGGCGATGCAGGCCTGACCGGCGTTGCCGTACCGGCCCCGGATCGCCGCCGAGACGGCCTGATCCACATCGGCGTCGGCGAGCACGATGAAGGGGTCGGAGCCGCCGAGTTCGAGCACGCACTTCTTCAGGTTCTGCCCGGCCAGTCCACCGATGATCCGGCCGGCCCGCTCGGAACCGGTCAGCGACACCCCCTGCAGCCGAGGATCGGCGATCATGCCGGCCACCTGCTCGTTGGAGGGAAAGACGTTCTGGTAAGCGCCGTCCGACGCCCCGGCGTCCCGGAGGATCTCGTCGATCAACAGCGCCTGCTGAGGGCAGGACGGCGCGTGCTTGAGCAGGATCGTGTTGCCCAGCAACAGGTTCGGGGCGGCGAACCGGGCGACCTGATAGGCCGGATAGTTCCACGGCATGATCCCCAACAGCGGGCCGATCGGTGCGGTGCGCACCACTGCCCGGCCCGAGCCGGCGACGTCCAAGGTCTCGTCAGTGAGCAGGTCGGGACCCTTGGTGGCGTAGTACTCGTAGATCGAGATCGCCAGCTTCATCTCGCCGAGCGCCTGGGCGACGGGCTTGCCCATCTCCAGGGTCATCAGGGCGGCGAACTCCTCGGCGCGTTCGCGGTGGAGTTCGGCGACCCGGCCGATGACGGCGGCCCGGTCCTCCAGTGACCGGCGGCGCCACTGCGCGTAGGCCGAACCGGCGGTCGCCAGCGCGGTCTCCACCTCCGCGTCGGTCATGGTCGGGAACTCGCGGACGACCTCGGCAGTGGCCGGGTTGATGCTGGCGTACCTGCTCATGGCACGGAATCTCCCTCGACAGCATGGGACGACGTGAAGCGGACTTGCCGAAGACCGACTGGTGGACCCTTCGTAGCGGCACTCGTAGGTAAGCACCGACTCGAGGCCGCTGGCATGACCCATGGCCCGGCAATTCGTGGGAGACCCCGGAATCGCTCCGACGCCCGCGAAAATCAGTGCGCATCGGTCAATTCCGGCGATAACACTCACACTACGTAAGAGATGAGGTAACGGACCGGCATACGTACGGTGAACTCCGTGGGCGATCATTCGGGGGACGACGCAGGCAGCACCCGCATACTTCAACTGCGGACGGCGCCCCGCGTGGTCTGGCCGCTGACCGTGGTCGCGGTAATGCTCGCCGCCTCGAACCTGCTGCTGCAGTACCTCACCTTCATCGCCCAGGTGCACTTCCGCGGGCTGGCCTCGCTGGAGGCGATGTTCAGCCTGGACCGTGAGGCGAACCTGCCCTCCTGGTTCTCCTCGATCCTGCTGCTCACCATCGCCGCCCTGTGCTGGACGATCGGCGGCGACGTCCGCGCCCGGCGCGAGCGCCGTGGCCGGCACTGGCAACTGCTCGCCGTGGTGCTGACCGTGCTCTCCCTCGACGAGATGGTCAGCTTCCACGAACGGCTCAACGACCCGCTCAAGGCCCGGCTCGGCACCTCCGGCGCCCTGGAGTGGGCGTGGGTGCTGGTGGCGATCCCGGCGGTGCTCGTGCTCGCCCTGCTCTACCTGCCGTGGCTGCGCAACCTGCCCCGCGGCACCCGCTACGGGCTGGTGCTGGCCGGCTGCGTCTACATCGGTGGCGCGCTGGTGCTGGAGATGATCGGCGCCTACCTGTTCAGCCACGGCGGCGGCCTCGACTACCTGCCCTACCAGATCGTCGCGACCTGCGAGGAGAGCATGGAGATGGCGGGCCTGATCATCGCCATCGGCGTGCTCAGCAAGCACCTGACCCTGATCGCGCCGCGCGAGTCAGGAACCCTCCGCCGGGTGATCCGAATGGATGGCCACGCCCCGCCCACGGACTCCGTTCGCACCATCAACGGGGGCGTCGACCGGGACATCGACCGGGACATCGAGATCGGCAGCCGCTCGATCGGCTGAGCCCTCGGCGTCGGGTTCGGCATCCGGCCGCTCCCGCCTCGCCGGCTTCGGCTGATCCGGGGTGAGCGGACGCTCCATCTGGTGCCCGGACCCCTCCCGCCGGGCCAGATCACGACCGGGGTCGGGCCAGATCTCGTCGAGCGAGGCGTTCATCGCCGCTCCGATCAGCACCGCGATCGCCAGCAGGTACAACCAGATCAGGATGATGATCGGCGCCGACAGCGGCCCGTAGATCGAGGTGCCGCCGACCGACTCGACCACCACCAGCCGCAGCACAGCGCTCGCCCCCAGCCAGATGGCCAGGGCCAGCACCGCACCGGGCAACTCCCGCCGCCAGGGCACCCGCACCGGCGTCGCCACGTGGTAGAGCGTGGCCAGCAGCGCCACCGAGAGCACCACCGAGACCGGCCAGTACAGCGCCGACATCCAGGACAGGTCCGGCATGCCCTGCCAGCGTGCGTCCAGGAACCGGTTGATCAGCGTCGGGCCGACCAGCACCAGCGGGAACGCGATCACCCCGAGCACCATGGTCAGCACGTACAGCGAGAACGACAGGGCCCGGGTGCGCACGATGCCGCGCTGACCACCGAGCCCGTACATGATCGAGATGGTGTCGACGTAGACGTTCAACGCCCGCGAACCCGACCACAGCGAGATCACGAAACCCAGCGACAGGATGTCCAGCCGGCCGCCCTGGGCGACCTCGTCGAAGGTTGACATGATGACGTCCTGGACGACGCCCTCGGTGAGCACCGTGGCGGCGAGCTCGGCCAGCCGGTCCCGCAGCCCGGCGACGACGTCCGCACCGATCCAGCTGCCGACGAAGCCCAGCCCGGCGACCAGTCCCAGGATCAGCGGCGGGAACGAGAGCAGGGCGAAGAAGCCGGCCTCGGCGGCCAGCCCGGTCACCCGGTAGCGCAGGCAGACACGCACCGTGCCCGCGGCGATCCGGCCGAGCACCCGCAGCGACCTGCCCGGGCCCGCCCGGCGGATGTCGCGCATACCAGGACGAACTCCCGGCGGTCGCCGAGAGTTCGCCGGGACGTCAGGCACGCACCCACGGTAGCGGGCGCGCCGCGAACAGCCGGGAAAGGCTCACGGTGAGACACCGCCACGGCGTCCGATGCAGCGAATGCCCCGCACTGGTGGGTACGGTGAACGGGTGTCGGTCGGCGAGGTACACCAGGCGGAACTCGACGGCCCACCCGATCGCACCGGCGAGAACCTGGCCGCAGGCGACGTGGCACTCACCGAGGCGCTCGTCAGATCGCGGGCCGAACACCATCTCTCCCGGCTCAACCGGCTCGCCAGGACCGCCGACTCCGCACAGGTCCGCGGCTGGGCGCAGGACGTCGAGTCGCATCCGCCGCTGCTGCGCAACTTCGCCCCCGACGGCGCCCGTCTCGACGACGTCGACCAGCATCCCTCCTGGCACCGGCTGCTCGAGGTCGGCGCCGGCGCCGGACTGAACGCCGCCGCCCAGCTCGCCGACCCGCTCGCCCGGCCGCACACCGGGCGGGCCGCGGCGCTGATGATCTGGTCGCAGGTCGAGACCGGGCACACCTCGCTGCTGTGCACCACCAACGCCGTCGCCGCCGCCCTGGCCCCCGACCCGGCCGCGCGCCGGGCCTGGCTGCCCCGGCTCGGCTCCGCGGCCTACGAGTCCGCCCCGGCACCGGCCGAGGACAAGGTCGGCGCGCTGGCCTCACTGGCGGTCACCGAGCGCCGCAGCGGCTCAGACGTCCGGGCCACCACGACGGTCGCCTCCCCGGACGCACCGGACGGTCAGTACCGGATCACCGGCGACAAGTGGTTCGTCTCCTCCCCCACGGCCGACCTGTTCCTGGTGCTGGCCCAGGCCCCCGGCGGGCTGAGCTGCTTCCTGGTGCCCCGGTTCCGGCCCGACGGCAGCGCGAACCACTGGCAGCTGCGCCGGCTCAAGCCCACCCTGGGCGGCCACTCGGTGGCCACCGCCGAGGTACAGCTGGCGGGCTCCTGGGGACGGCGCATCGGCGAGGAGGGCCGCGGCGGACGGGTGCTGCGCCCGACCACCCAGGCCCTGCGCATGGACGCCGTCACCATCGCGGCGGGCTGGTTGCGGGCCGGGCTGCGGGCGGCTGCGGACCACGCCCGGCACAACGGTCAGGCACAGGGGCAGAGCGCCATCGCCGACCGGCCGCTGATGCAGAACGTGCTCGCCGACCTGGCGATCGAGAGCGAGGCCGCCACTGTGCTGGCGATGCGTCTGGCCGCGGCGATGGACGACGGTGAGCACGACCTGCTGCGGGTGGCGGTGCCGCTGTCCCGGTACTGGGTGACCAAGCGGGTCTCGTTCGCCCTGGCCGAGGCGCTGGAATGTCTGGGCGGCAACGGTTACGTCGAGGAGCACACCCTGCCCCGGCTGTTCCGGGCCGCCCCGGCCCTGGCGATGTGGGAGGGCTCGAGCAGCGCCGCCGCCCTGGACGTGCTGCGGATCATGTCGTTGCAGCCCCGGGCGATCGAGGTGCTGCTCGCCGAGATCGATCGCGGCCGTGGCGCCGACCCGCTGCTGGACAAGAGCATGGACGACGTGGCGGCCTCGTTGCAGGCCGCCGCCCGCGAGGCCCGGCGGGACGCCGCGGCGGTCGAGGGCGGCGCCCGCTGGCTGGTCGAACGCCTGGCCGTGGCGCTGCAGGCCTCGCTGATGGTGCGGCACAGCACCGGGATCGTCACCGGCGCGTACCTGAGCACCCGGGTCGCCGGCGGCGGCGGCAGTCTGCTCGGCACCCTGCCGGTCGGACGGCGCACCAGCGCTGCGATCGTCGAGCGCGCCGTCCCCTGAGCACGGGCGCCGCAGGGGGACGGCGCGGCCCCAGGAACAGGCCAGAATGAGCGATCAGCAGGCACCCAACCGTGAGACGGGACGTGAC
>DAIOVT010000253.1:0-6090 GCA_036758885.1 Kineosporiaceae bacterium | reverse complement strand
CGCCGCCCAGTTGCGGGCCTGGCTGGCCGACCCGGCCGCCCTGGCCCAGGCGCGCCGGGCCGCCGTCGCCTGGTCGCAGAAGCACCTGGCCGGTGCCTCGCCCTGGGAGCAGCTGGCCGACGCCGTGGCAGCACTCGCGCAAAGCCGCCCGTGAACGGCTGCCCGGCATGTTAGGTTCCGCATAACAACTGGTAGTTGAATGACTACCGTAAGTACACAAGCTTCACTCCGTGCTTTTTGCACCACCCCTTCGGGCCAGCCTGCAGGCGGCCCGGCGGAGAACCTGTCGGACTCTGAAGAGCGGATCAGTGGCGATGTCGAGTACGTCGCGGCCGGGGTGGGGGCGCCGGCTGGCCAGCTGGTGGACCCAAAGTGCCGAACCCACGTCGAACCTCCCGGCCCGTGAGGAGGAACCGCAGTCGAGCCCGCGCGAGCTCGGCCGGATCGCCGCCGAACCGGTGCGGCTGCTGATCGGTCCCTCGAACACCCTGGGTCAGGGCTGGGCCTGGAGCCGGGTCGTGCAACGGCACCTGCCCGGGGTCGCCGCCCAGTGCGTCGCCCGCGAGGGTGTGCCGGACACGGTCCGCGAGCAGAGCGTGCACCGACCGGCCGGTGGGCCGGGTGACTCGACGGGTGCCTCGAGCGAGGATCCGATCATCGACCTGGTGCCCGGCCGGGCGCCGTCCGGGGGTGGCGAGCGGAACGACCTGTTCGACCCCATCGACCCGGTGACCGGGTTCCCGACCGGCCCGGTCTACCGCGCCGACTACGGCGTGCCCGCCGACGTCTTCGACTCGGTGCAGTGGTCGCGCGGGCAGGCCCGGATCGTGGTCGAGCGCTACACCCACGTACTGGTCGAGTCGGGGTTGCCGTTCCTCGGTCAGGCGAACGGCCCGATCGCCGACCAGCTCGCCGGCCTCGCCGCCGACGGCGTGCACACCGCGCTGGTCGGTTACGGCGACGACGTCCGGGTGCCTTCGCGGCACATGGTGCACCGCCGGTTCTCGCCCTACCAGGACGCCTCGTGGCCGGCCGTGCCACAGCTCGAGTCGCAGGCGCTGCGCACCGTGCGGATGTTCGCCGAGCATGAGGGTCCGACCTTCGTCGCAGGTCCCGACCTGCTGGCCGACGTGCCCGGGGCGCGCTGGCTGCCGCTGGTGGTCGACGTCGACCGCTGGGCCACCGACACGGTGCCGCTGGAGCGGGAGCGTCCGCTGGTGGTGCACGTCGTCGCGAACGCCCGGATGCAGGGCAGCGCCCGCGTCGAACCGGCGATCCGGCACCTGGTCGAGAAGGGCCTGATCGAGTACCGGGAGATCACCGGGGTGCCGTCGGCCGGGCTGCCGATGCTGCTCGCCCAGGCCGATGTGGTGCTCGACCAGTTCGTGCTCGGCGGCTACGGGCTCGGTGCCTGCCAGGCGATGGCTGCCGGACGCGTCGTGGTCGGCTCGGTGGACGACGCGGCCCGGGCCCGGGTACGGCTCGACACCGAGGCCGAACTGCCGATCATCGAAGCGTCCAGTGGTGACCTGGCCGAGGTGCTCGAGCGGATCTGCGCCGAGCGCGACTGGGCCCGCGCCCGGGCGTCCGCCGGGCTGGAGTTCGCCCGCACGGTGCACGACGGGCACTTCAGCGCCGCCACCCTGGCCGGGTTCCTCAGCCCGACCCCACGCGAGCCGATGACGATCACGGTCAGTCTGCAGCTCGCCGAGTCGCACGACGCCGCCCAGGTGGACGCCGTCGACGGCACCCCGGCCGGGGCCGGCGACTCCTCGGCCGACCGGGCGGTCTCGGACGGCGCCGCGGTCTCGGACGGCGCCGCGGTCTCGGACGGCGCCGCGGTCTCACCCGACGTGGCCGTCCCGGTCGACCCGGCCCGGGCACTCACCCGCTGACCCAAACCCCGTATCAGGGGCGGGAGCGGCCGTAGCGCGCGACCGCGGCGGGCAACCCGGAGAGCGCCCGCACCGTCTCCGAGCGCCGCGCGGCGAGCCACACCGCGGGCAGCGCGTCGGCGTCCACGGAGACCAGCACGTCGGGCGGCTCCCCGGTGCCGAACCCTGACGGGCCGCTGGATCGGCTCCCGGATCGACTCTCGGACGACGAACCGAGCAGACCGGCCAGCCGCCGGGCGGCGGGCAGCCGGGCCGGGCTGAACCTGAGCTTGGAGAGCCGGACCTGACGGGCCGGCAGCCGGCCGGGGGAGAGCAGTACCGTTCCGGCGTTGTGCCCCTGATCGCCTGCGGCGCCGGGGGTTTCGATCGCCGCGCGCACCTCGGCGACCGGTTCCCGGGTGCAGAGCAGGCTGACCCGGTGCCCGGCGCGGCGAAGCGCGGTGATGCCGGCGACCAGGCCCGCTCCGGGCGCGGCGCCCACGGCGACCAGCACGATGTGCCGATGGCTCGAGGCATACCCGGTGGGGTAGGCGGGCCGTGACTCGGGCCCCGCTGCCGCGCTCGCGTCGTCCGGCCCGGTCATCGGCGCACCAGTTCTCGCAGCGCGGCCACCCGCGGGGCCAGTTGCACGTCGCGCCGGTAGCGTCCGGCGAAGGTCTGCGCGGCGGCGGCCCGGGCGCTCGCGCCGGGGGAGCGGACGTCGTCCCCGGCCGCGGCCAGCGCCGCGCCGATCGCCTGCCGGGTCAGGTCGGCGGCGGGGTGGTGCCGCGGGTAACCGGCCAGCACCTCGGCCGCGGCGTTGCCCTCGGTGAGCACCGAGACCACGGGACGTCCGGTGGACATGTACTCGAAGACCTTGCCGCTGGTGACGAACTCGCCGCCGCCGAGTACCAGCACCAGCACGTCGAACCCGGAGTAGGTGTCGGCGACCTCGGTCTTGGAGACCGGCCCGCCGTAGGTCATGTCGTCCGGCCCCGCGGTGTCGATGATCGCGGCCAGACCCGGGTCGGGGGTGGCGTAGTAGCCCAGGTAGCCGCGCAGCACCGCGTGCGCATCGTGCAGCGAGGCGATCTCCCGGTGCGCGTACCGCCAGCCCTCGACGAACTCGCGCATCGGCATCACCGGGGTCATCGTGCCCAGGTAGCCGAAGGTCAGGCCCGGCGTCACGCCGGTGTCGGCCCGGACGGCGAACGGCCGCGGCGGCGGCATGTCGGTGTCGTAGCCGTTCATCACCACGAACATCTTGTCCGCGGCGTCCGGGTAGGTCTGCGCGTGCCAGCGCCGCAGCGGCTCGTTGACGAACCAGACTTCGGTGGCCTCGGCGATCGCCCGCGCCTCCCAGCGTCCCTCGGGGCTGTCGCCGCCGAGCCGCCGCCGGCCCGAGTAGGTGTGCAGCGTCCAGGCGTCGCGGAAGTCGACCACGAACGGCACCCCGGCGTGCTCGGACAGGGCGGTGCCGGCGGTCACCGAGACTTGCGGGTTGGTCGTCGCCATCACCAGATCGACCGGGTCACGGCGGTGCAGGTCGAGGGCGAACGACTCGAGTTCGGCGCGCCAGGGGCCGTAGCCGGCCTCGGGGAAGACCCGCCGGTCCCGCCAGGTACGGCTCTTCGCCCACAGTCGCGGTGCGAGCACCCGGGCGGCGGAGAAGTCGGCGAGATCGGTGGCCTGGGCCGGCCAGCTGAACGGCAGCCGGTGCACGGTGACCCCGGGGTGGACGCGGCGTTCGAGGGCCTCGTCGGTGCCGGTGACGTCGGTGAACACCGACCGCTCGACGGTCAGCACGCTGACCCGCCAGCCGCCGCTCGCGAACGCGTTGGCGGTGGCCAGCGCGCGGTGCACGCCCCCGGTCCGGGCGGGCGGAAAACCCCATGCGACGTAGACCAGATGCGGTGCTCGCTCCCGGAAGGCCGCTGCGTTCGATGTGGCGTGTGCCGCCCTATTTGTGTGCTCGATCCCCATGCTCGCCCCGTGCGATACGTTGACGGCGCCAGCGTAGAGCTTTGCGCGCCGGGCTCACGGCGGGCCCCACGCGGGTCGAAAGGAACTCCTATGAGCCGGATCCAGCCCAGCGCCGACGTCTCCGCGGATGCGCAGATCGGTGAGGGCACCTCGGTGTGGCACCTGGCGCAGGTTCGCGAGAAGGCCCGGATCGGTCGCGACTGCGTGATCGGCCGTAGCGCCTACATCGGTACCGGCGTGGTCATGGGCGACAACTGCAAGGTGCAGAACCTCGCCCTGGTCTACGAACCGGCGGTCCTCGAGGACGGGGTCTTCGTCGGACCCGCCGTGGTGTTCACCAACGACCACTTCCCCCGTGCGGTCAACCCCGACGGCACCCTGAAGAGCGCGCACGACTGGGAACCGGTCGGGGTGACGGTGCGCGAGGGGGCCTCGATCGGCGCCCGTTCGGTGTGCGTCGCCCCGGTGGTGATCGGTCGCTGGGCGCTGGTCGCCGCGGGTTCGGTGGTCACCAAGGACGTGCCAGATTTTGCACTCGTCGGCGGCGTTCCGGCCCGACGGTTACGATGGGTTGGTCAGGCCGGCGTGCCACTCGAGCGTGTCGGTGACGGACTGTGGCAGTGCCCCAGCACCGGACGTCGCTACCAAGAGGTCCCGGCCGACGACGGCGCCGCAGCTCCTTCGGCAACGACGCCTTCCCCAGAATCCACCGGACGCATCACGCGTCCCGAGACACGCCTCATGGAGGTGGCCCAGTCATG
Organism: Kineosporiaceae bacterium; assembly: GCA_036758885.1. Lineage (GTDB taxonomy): Bacteria > Actinomycetota > Actinomycetes > Actinomycetales > Kineosporiaceae > DAIOVT01. The sequence continues at coordinate 1,472 of DAIOVT010000253.1, read as the reverse complement.
ACCGCTCTGATCCCCCCTGCAAAGCCGATCATCGGCGAGGAGGAGCGGGAGGCGGTCGACCGCGTCCTGCGCAGCGGCATGATCGCCCAGGGACCCGAGGTCGCCGCCTTCGAGCAGGAGTTCTCCAGCGCCCTGGTCGAGGGACGCACCTGCGTCGCGGTCTCCTCGGGCACCTCGGGCCAGCACCTCGGCCTGCTGGCCTCCGGGGTCGGCCCCGGCCAGGAGGTCATCGTGCCCTCCTTCACCTTCGCCGCCACCGCGAACTCGGTGGCCCTCACCGGTGCCACCCCGGTCTTCGTCGACATCGAGCTCGACCACTTCTGTCTCGACCCGGCGGCCGTCGAGGCCGCGGTCACCGAGCGCACCGTGGGCATCATGCCGGTGCACCTGTACGGGCATCCGGCGAACATGACGGCGCTCGGCGAGGTCGCCGCCCGGCACAACCTGCAGATCTTCGAGGACGCCGCCCAGGCGCACGGCGCCACCTGGCAGGGCCGCGCCGTCGGCACCTTCGGCAGCTTCGCGATGTTCAGCCTCTACCCGACCAAGAACATGACCTCGGTCGAGGGCGGCATGGTCTCGGTGGCCACCGACGAGATCGGCCGGATGATGCGGCTGCTGCGCAACCAGGGCATGGAGCGGCAGTACGAGAACGAGGTCGTCGGGTTCAACACCCGCATGACCGACATCCACGCGGCGGTCGGCCGGGTGCAGCTGGCCAGGCTGGCCGGCTGGACCAAGCAGCGTCAGGAGAACGCCGCGTTCCTGGACGCCAACCTGCGCGGGGTCACCGTCCCCAAGATCGCCGACGGCGCCACGCACGTCTACCACCAATACACGATCCTGGTGGACGGCGACCGTGACGCATTCCGGCAGGCGCTGGCCGACGAGCACGGTGTCGGCAGCGGCGTCTACTACCCGATCCCGAACCACCGGCTGCCGTCCTTCCAGCGCGAGCTCGACCTGCCGGTCACCGAGCAGGCCGCCGCGCGGGTGATCTCGCTGCCGGTGCACCCCTCGCTCACCCAGGACGATCTCGAGCGGATCGTCGCCGGGGTCAACGCGGTCGCCGGGGCGGGTGCCTGATGGCCGCCTCGAACACCGGATCGAGCAAGGCCAAGCTGCGCGCCGGAATGATCGGCGTCGGCATGATGGGACGCCACCACGCGCGGGTGCTGCGCAGTCTGCCCGAGGTCGAGCTGGTCGCCCTGGCCGACCCGGGCGGCGACGCCCACGACGTGGCCGCCGGTCTGCCGATGTACGACAACGTCGAGGCGCTGATCGAGCACGGCATCGACTACTGCGTGGTCGCGGTGCCGACCGTGCACCACGAGTCGATCGGGCTGACCCTGGCCCAGGCCGGCGTGCACGCGCTGATCGAGAAGCCGCTGGCCCAGGACACACCCTCCAGTGCCAACCTGGTCGAGGCCTTCGAGAAGGCCGGTCTGGTCGGCGCGGTCGGGCACATCGAG
>DAIOVT010000252.1:0-6119 GCA_036758885.1 Kineosporiaceae bacterium | reverse complement strand
TGGGGGCGCCGCGGAAGTGCCGTACGAAGGGGTATCTGCTGATGTCTGCCACGTCCGTTCTCCATTCTCGCCAGAACGACGATAAGTGGGGATGGTAGTTATCGTCAAATTGACGAGATAGGATCGGGAAATGACTGGAAGAGCGGCAGTGAGCGGACCGGAGAACTACGACCCGGCCGACTACCCGGCTTTCGCGGTGACCGTCGACCTCGTCGTGCTGACCGTGCGCGAGCACGACCTCCAGGTGCTGGTGATCCGCCGCGGTGAGGCGCCGTTCGCCGGGCGTTCGGCCCTGCCGGGCGGCTTCGTGTGGCCGGGGGAGGACCTGGCCGAGGCGGCCCGGCGGGAACTGGCCGAGGAGACCGGTATGCAGGTGGTGCCCGGGCACCTGGAGCAGCTGGCCAGTTACGGGGCGCCGGATCGGGATCCACGGATGCGCGTGGTCTCCGTCGCCCACCTGGTGTTCGCGGCCGATCTGCCGTCGCCGGTGGCCGGCAGCGACGCGGCGGCGGCGGACTGGAGGCCGGTCTCAGAACTGCTCGCGCACCCGCGGTGGCTGGCCTTCGACCATTCCCGGATCCTCGCCGACGGTCTCGAACGTGCTCGATCGAAGCTCGAATACACCACTCTGGCAACGAGTTTCTGCCCGCCCGAGTTCACCGTGGCGCAACTGCGCGAGGTCTACGAGGCGGTCTGGGGCGAGCGGCTCGACCCGCGCAACTTCCACCGAAAGGTCACCGGGGCAACGGGTTTCGTCGAGCCGACCGGTTCCACCAGTTCCCGGGCGGGCGGCCGTCCGGCCGAGCTGTTCCGGCCCGGGGCGGCGTCCGGGCTGTACCCGGCGCTGCTGCGTCCGGGGAGCTGAGACCGGCCCGGTCGAGACCGGCCCGCAACCGCCACCGGGTCAGGAGAGCTCGTCCGCGAGCAGCCTGCCGAGGCGTTCCAGGCCGGCCGAGAGCACATCCTCGCGCTGCGCGGAGAAGCTCATCCGGGCGTGGTTCGGCTGCTCGTGCACCGGGAAGAAGGTGGCTCCGGGCACGAAGGCGACCTTGGCCTCGGGCAGCATCCGGGCGGCCATGAACCGCGCGGCGTCGAAGCCCTCGGGAAAGGTCAGCCAGGTGAACAGACCGCCCTCGGACCGGGTGCAGTGCACCGCCGCCGGGAACCATCGTTCGATCTGCACCAGCGCGTGATCCCGCTTGCGCCGGTAGGAGTCACAGATCCGGCCGATGTGCGCGTCGATGTCGAAACGATCGAGATACGCCGCCGTCGCGGCCATGTTCAGGGTGCTGCACTGGGTGTCGGTCGCCGTCTTCAGCAGGGTGAGCGCGGCCAGCGTCTCGCTCTCCGCGAGCACCCAGCCGAGCCGCATCGACGGGGCCAGGATCTTGGAGAAGCTGCCGAGATGGATCACCCGTGCATCGCCGGCCAGGCTGCGCAGGGTGGGCAGCCGCTCGCCGTCGTAACGCAGCTCGCGGTAGGGGGTGTCCTCGAGGACGACGAAGCCGAAGCGTCCGGCGAGGTCGACCAGGTGCTGCCGGCGCGGCAGCGACATGCTCACGCCGGTGGGGTTCTGGAACTCCGGCACCGTGTAGAGGAACGCCGGACGGCGCTCGCCGGCCGGCCAGTCGGTGAGCAACTGCTCGAGCGCCGCGGTGTCCAGGCCCTGATCGTCCAGGGGCACCGCGACGTACCGCGGCTGGTACGGGTTGAAGGCGATCAGCGCCCCCAGGAACGTCGGGTTCTCGGTGAGCACGATGTCGCCCGGGTCCAGCAGCATCTTGGCGACCAGGTCCAGACCCTGCTGGCCGCCCTGGACGACGAGCACGTCATCGGCCCCGGCCGGCATGCCGTCGGCGCTGAGCCGGGCGGCGATCTGTTCCCGCAACCGGGGATTGCCGACCGACGCCGTGTACTGCAACGCCCCCGCGTGCTCGGCGGTGAGCAGGTCGGCGTACACCGCCGCGAGTTCCTCGACCGGGAACAGCGCGGGGTCGGGGTAGCCACCGCCGAAGGAGATGATCGACGGGTCGTCCCCGTGCCGCAGCAACTCGCGGATGGCGTTCGGGCGCACCATCGACATGCGGGCGGCGAGCTTCGGCGGGCGCCCCGCACCGCCCGGGCTCGCCGGGCTCGCGGGGTTGGCCGGGAATCCCTGTGCGGCAGTCTGTTTCACGCCTCGCCCACCTGAACGGTGCTGCGTGCGGCGGCGATCAGGTCGTCGGCGCCGGTGATCGCCGACAGGCTCTCACCCGCGGCCAGCCGAGCCCGCCAGGCGGTCTCCCTGCGGTCCACCTCGCCGGTCAGTTCGAGCACCCGGGCGAGCTGCTCCCGGGGCACGACGACGACCCCGCTGGCGTCGGCGCGCACCACGTCACCGGGGTTCACCACCACCCCGCCGCACTGGATCGGCACGCCGAGCGCACCGGGACCCTGGTTCGACGCGGTCGCCGGATGCGTCCCCCGGGCGAAGGTGGGCAGGCCGAGCTCGTCGAGTCCGTCGACGTCGCGCACCGCGCCGTCCACGATCAGTCCCACCGCGCCCCGGGCGGCCAGCAGGCCACCGATGATGTCGCCGATCACCGCCGCGTCCAGCCGGCCCCCGCCGTCGATCAGCAGCACGTCGCCGGGCCGGACGACGTCCGGGGCCTTGATCACGAACAGGATGTCGCCGGGCTTGACCCACAGGGTCGCGGCGACGCCGCAGAACTCCCGGCCGCCGGCGACCCTGCCGATGCCCGGGTCGAGCACCGAGACCGGTCCGCCGCAATCGGCGATCTGGGTGCTCGGGAAGGCGGCGAGGGCGCTGACCAGGCCCGGATCGGGGCGCTGTCCGGTCTCGGTGACGGCCCACTGCTGGGGATGCGATCTGCTCATGGCCGAAGTCTGCGCACACCGTGGCCCGCCGTTCCACCCCGCCACCCCGGCCGGTGCGCCGACCGTTCGCCGTCGCCGGCGGGGTTCCGGGCGAGCCGCGCGGCCGATGTCTTGACCGGTACCCGGCCCTGCTGGCCTGATCGTGGGGTGACCGGGCGGGTGACCCGGCACCGAAGGAGGCCGGACGTGAAGGAGTTCGTCGACTTCCTCGGCGATCAGGCGCCCTACGACAGCCTCGACGGCGAGGATCTGCAACGGCTCGCCGGAACGGTCGAGGCCGAGTACTTCCGGCGCGGTTCGGTGGTCGTCGAACGCGGCGGCGAACCGCTGCACCACCTCTGGGTGGTGCGCACCGGCCAGGTGCACGTGCTCGAGGGCGACCGGCAGATCGACGAACTGCTGGCCGGCGACACCTTCGGGCACGTCTCGCTGTACAGCGGGCAGCCGCCGAACCTGTGCGTGGTCGCCGCCGAGGACACCCTGATCTACCGGGTCGCCGACCCACGGGACCTGCTCGAGCACCCGGAACGGCTGCGGTTCCGCGGCTACGGCACCCGCACCCCGCAGCGTGTCGCCGAGCAGGCCCGTGACCTGCGCGACCGGTCACTGCAGCCGGTGGCCCGGCACGCCCGGTCGCTGGTCACGGCGAGCGCGAGCACGCTCGTCGCCGAGGTCGCGCAGCAGATCAGCGAGGCGCGCCAGTCGTGCGCCGTGATCACCTTCCCGGACGGCGTGATCGGCATCGTCACCGACGCCGACTTCCGCTCCCGGGTGGCCACCGGGCGGGTCTCACCCGAGGCCGAGGTCGGCTCGCTGGCCACCGCGCCGGCGCTGACGATCCGCGAGCACACCCCGGTCGGTGCCGCGTTCCTGGAGATGGTCGAGCGCGGGGTGCATCACCTGGTGCTGGTCGACGGCGCGGGCGCCCCGGCCGGGGTGGTGCGTGCGGTCGACCTCGCCTCGGCCGAGGTGCGTGACCCGCTGGTCATCCGCTCGGCGGTGCGGTCGGCGACCGGGATCGACGAGCTGCGCAGCGCCGTCCAGCTGCTGCCGGCGACGGCGATCGAACTGTTCGACGCGCGGGTGCCGCCGCTGCGGATCAGCGCGCTGCTCTCGGCCGTGGTCGACGCCGTGCTGCGCCGGCTGATCGAGCTGACCTCGCCGCCGGCCACGGTGGACATCTCCTGGATCGTGCTGGGCTCGCTGGCGCGGCGGGAGATCCTGCCCAGTTCGGACGTCGACACCGCCCTGGTCTGGGCCGATCCGCTGGCCGTGGACGGCGCCGAGCAGGCCGGCCCGAAGGTGCGCGCCGGCGCCGCCACGGTGCTCGACGCGATGGAGCAGACCGGCTTCAGCCGATGTGCGGACGGCGCCAACGCCGACACCGAGACCTTCGCCCGCTCGCTCGCCCAGTGGCAGGACGCCGCCACCTCGTGGGTGCACAACGCCGGCCAGGAGGGCGCTCTGCTCTGGTCGACGATGCTGGCCGACAGCCGGCCGATCACCAACGGCCCGCTGGGAACCCAGGTCACCGAGCACATGCTGGCGATCCCACGCTCGCCACAGTTCCGTTCCGCGCTGCTCGAGTACACGCTCTCGTCACGGCCGCCGACCGGTTTCGTGCGGGAGTTCGTGGTCGAGCACTCGGGGGAGCATCGCGGACAGCTCAGCCTGAAACGCGGTGGGTTGCGTCCGGTGACCTCGCTGGCCCGATGGGCGGCGATGCTCACCGGCGACACCAGCGGTGACACGCAGGACCGGTTGCACCGGGCCGGGCAGGCCGGCCTGCTCACCGGCGACGAGGCGGAGACCCTGGTCGGGGCCTACGAACAGATCCACGAACTGGCCCTGGAGATGGAGGTGGAGCAGTTGCGCGCCGGCCTGCCGGTCTCGACCTACGTCGACCCCAAGCAGCTGGACACCCTCACCCGCCGGTACCTGCGGGAGTCGTTCCGGGCGATCGCAGGCGTGCAGGGCAAGCTCGAGTCGCAGTGGCAGCGGCGGGCCACCTCGGGTGACCTGTGAGCTGGCTCGGCCGGCTGACCGGACGGCGGACGGGGGAGTCGCTGCCCGGCTGGGCGGCGCTGGACCTGCCCTGGCGCGAGGCGGAGTTCTGCGTGGTCGATCTGGAGACCACCGGTCTGGACCTGCGCCGCGATCAGATCGTCTCCTACGGCTCGGTGCTGGTGCGCGAAGGCCGGATCGTCGCCGCCACAACGAATTACGGGTTGGTGCGGCCCACCGTCGAGGTGAGTGCGTCGGCGCTGAAGGTGCATGCGCTGACCGCGGCGGAACTCGCCGGCGCACCCGCTCTGGAGGCCTGTGCCGACTCCCTGGCCGAGCAGTTGCGTGACCGGGTGCTGGTGGCCCACGCGGCCTGGGTGGAACGGGCGTTCATCAAGCGCGCGTTCGCGCTGCGCGACCTGCGGCTGGACGGCCCGGTGGTCGACACCGCGGCGCTGACCCGGGAGGTGCGGCTGGCCCCCTCGGGCTCGGACGACGCCGAGCCCGGACTGGAACGGCTGGCCGGGCGGCTGAACCTGCCGGTGCACACCCCGCACCACGCCCTCGGTGACGCGCTGACCACCGCCGGGGTGCTGCTGGCCCTGCTGGCCCGGATCGAGGAACACCGGACGACGCCGCTCACGGTTCGTGAGCTGACCCAGATCTCGGCCCGGCACACCCGGCGTACCTGAGCCGGCGGCCGGATCAGCAGTCACGGTGGATCAGTGGTCGATGGTGGATCAATAGTCGATGGTGGATCAGTAGTCGACGGTGTTGTGCGGTGAGTTCTTCGCCGAGGCGGCCTCGCGTTGCTGCTCGGGGCTGAGCGCGGCGAGCAGGCCCTCGGCCTCGATCGGGATCCGGGCGAGCACCGGGGCCTCGTGCACCGGCACCACCGTGTGCACCACCCGGTCGTCGTAGACGTGCACCATGCTGATCGCCTGATGCCCGTCGAGTCCGGCGAAGAAGCTCTCGGAGGTCAGTGAGCCGGTGTAGCAGGTGGCCGAGGCCACCGACACCGGGATGCCCGCGAAGGTGGCGAACGTCGAGTAGTGCAGGTGCCCGGCGAGTATCGCCCGGACGTCGGACCCCTCGAGCACCTCGGCCAACCGGTGCTGGTCGTGCAGTTCGATCAGCTCCGCGGCCGGCACCAGGGCGGTCGGCACCGGCGGGTGATGCATCGCCAGCAGGGTGCCGTGCTCGGCCGGGGTCGCCAGCACGTCGGCCAGCCAGGCCAG
>DAIOVT010000251.1:0-6175 GCA_036758885.1 Kineosporiaceae bacterium | reverse complement strand
AGCCCTCGAGCACCGCCGGTGCGTCACCGCGGTAGATCAGTACGACCGCCGAGGCACCGAGCAGACCCAGACCGACGGTGGCCATGCCGACGACGCCACCGGTGCGGAAGGCGACCCGCATGCCGTTGTCGCGGCCGTTGGGCTCCCGGGCCGCCGCCGCGACGCGCAGGTTCGCCCGCACCGCGAGGTTCATGCCGAGGTAGCCGATGGCGGCCGAGAACAGCGCACCGATGACGAAGAAGATCGAACGACCGACCTTGATCGAACTGTCGGCCGCGGGCAGCAGGAACAGCAGCAGGAAGACCAGCACCACGAAGATTCCGAGGGTGCGGAATTGCCTGTTCAGATATGCCGCGGCGCCCTCTTGTACAGCTGCCGCAATGCTTTTCATATTGGCGGTGCCCTCGCCGGCAGCCAGAACCTGGCCCCTGAACACAACCGCCAGCCCAAGAGAGAGCACAGCGATCGCAGTGACCGCAGCCACCAGGGTCAGGTTGTTGCCGGCAAGGGGTACGACCAGGCCGTCATTGGCCGCCGTGGTCCCCAGCATCCGTCCTCCTCGACGTAAGCCTCGCCGTCACCGCCGAGTCGGCATACGCCGAGGCACAACAGCGAGCATGATCTCAGCGGCGCACCGATCTCAGGGCGCCGGACGCCGCGCAGTCTACGGAAGAGCCTGGCCACCGCAAAAAGCCCGCATTGGCACGTCTTTGCACGCGGTTGCAGAAAACCGCGTCGACGGCATACCGCTAAGTCGGGTCGGCGAATGTGTTGGCGCGGTGCCGGGGCATACGAACCGTGGCAACAGGTTGGGTGCCGAGCGCCGAATCAAGATCCGGAGCGATCGGGAACAAGGCGTGCAGACCAGTGATCCGAAAAACCTTCAGAATCCGCTCGGCCGAACACACCAGGACCATCGAACCGCCGACCGACTTCACCCGGCTCAGCACACCGACCAAGATGCCCAACCCGGTGGAGTCCAGAAAATCCACCGCCGTCAGATCGATGATCAGGTGGTTCTCACCGGAGTCGAGAAGATCATTTAGTCGCTCACGCAGCCGCGGCCCGGTATAGACGTCGACCTCGCCGGCCACGGCGACAACGCTGCGGCCACCTTCGTCCCGGGTCTCCACGGACAGATCCATGAACCCTGGCCCCCTCCGATGGGTAGATGAAAGCCATTCAACCAGCCGCACTCACCGCTGGCGGCCCCTGACCGTGAGTAGCTTTTCATTCTTTCGGAGCAGGCCCCGCCCGCGCGGTGGCCGTGGCCGGACCCAGAACAGTCAATACGCCGGAAAGCGGTATATAGGTGAGTACTTTCACATTCATTCCATTTGCGGTGCAGGACTGAACGCCGGCGCCGTTGACCTCGGCGACCCGCTGCGCCCGGGCACACGCGCCCGGATCGGACCCGCTCGCCGCGCTCACCGGATCCATCAGGTACTGAGCCGCCGCGAGCGCCGCGAGATCGGCGGCGGCCTCAGCACGATGCCGTGCCGCGATCACCGGCCCGAGCAGGCCCAGCAGCGTCGCTAGCAGCCAGACCACCGACACCGCCGCGAGGACAAGCACGCTGCCGGAGCCACGCTCGGCGGCCGCCCGGGCCTCACCGGTGACGTCGAGGCCGGGGCGACCGGGCAGCGGCAGCTGGACCCGGGCATTGACCCGGACCCGCACGTAGCCGCCACCGGCCGAGACCTGAACCTGGCCCGACCTCGGCGCCAGTCCGGTGGCGGCCGCCGAGATCGCCGCGGGCGAGTCGCCACGGGCAGCGGCGCGGGCGCCGGCACGGGCGGCGTCCAGGCATTGCACCTTCGCCACCGCGACCTGACCCGCACCGAGCACTGCGCCCAGCGCGATGACCAGCGCGGGCAGCGCGAGCGCCGTCTCGGCGGTGACGGCACCCGACTCCCGCCGCCCCGCTCCCTTCTCCGTCGCCGCCACCTCCCGACGGCGGCCCCGGAGCCGTCGCGACGACGCACGAGGATCGCCGGACATGCTCAACCCACCGAGAGGGCGCGCTTGACGATGCCCAGCAGCAGGTTCTTCACCTCGTTGCTGGTCATCAGGGTGAGCAGCAGCGCGGCGAACCCGCAGGCTGCGAGCAGCGCGATGGCGTACTCCGCGGTGGCCATGCCCAGGTCGTCCCGGCGACGACGCAGCGCCGCCACCCGGGTGGAGCTGCGGAGCCGGTTCGCGGGCCTGTGTCGAGTCATGGGTGGTCCCTTCGCACCGGTGAACGGACCGGCCCCGGCGCTACGAGATTCGTTGCGCAGCAACACCTTCGGTTCTTCGCCCGGCATCTGTCCGATCCGGCTCCGCGGCCTGTGGACAACCTCCGGACGGCGCCACCTGGGGACGCGACGCGGTGCTCGTCACGAGCGGACGGCACCGCCGCCTGTCCCGGCCGGCCCGACCTCGGAGCGGCCCGGGCCCGTCGATCAGCGGAGCAGGCCGAGCACCATCGGTACGACGGTGGCGGCCACGAAGGCCGGCAGCAGACACAGCCCCACCGGGAGGGCGACCAGAACACCCAGCCGGTTGGCCGCCTCGGTCTGCGCGGCGGTCTCGGCCCGGAACCGCTCGGCGGCGCCCGCCGCGATCAGTGGGCTCGGGGCGAGGCCGCTGCGCGCGGCGAGTGCCAGGGCCGACTCCAGCACCGGCAGCCCGGGGCCGGCCCGCAGGCCCGAGCGCGCGAGTTGCTGCTGCAGGGTCGCCATCGCCGGACCGGGCGGCAGCCCCGCGTCCAGCAGTGCCACCAGCAGGTCGGCAAGGACGGTCACCGGGACCTCGACGGCCACCGCGGACGCTTCGACGGCGGGCCGCGGGCCGGCCCGATCGGCGCCCTCCGCCCCACCCGGCCGGCGCCCCGCCACCTGCCACGACGGAGCACGCCGCACTCCCCACCAGCTGAACCCGGTGGCGAACCCGGCGAGGACGGCGAGCAGTGCCCAGGGCCATTCACTCATCAGCTGTTCGCTCATCAACTCGCCCGGGCCCGTTCGGCACGGCGCAACAGCACCGTCATCCACCACCGCCCGAGCGCCCACAGCACGACAGCCGTTGCGGCACAGGCCCATCCGGCAGGGGTACCGAGCAGGACACGCACCCCGTCCGACCCGGTCAGCAGCCCGAGACCGACACCTCCCAGCGGTAACCAGGCCAACAGCCGTGCCGTGATGCGTGGCCCGGCCAGGACGGCGCGGCGCTCCCGATCCGCCTGCGCCTGTGCGCGCATCGACCGGGCGATTCCTTCCAGCACCTCGGCCTGCGGCGCGCCGCTGGCCCGTGACGTGTCACAGGCCAACGCCAACAGGTTGAGCGCCGGGACGTCTCGGGAGGCTCGGCGCAGACCCTGCGCCTCGGTGCCGCCGAGGTCGATGGCGGCGGCGACGTCCCTGGCTATCCGTGCCACGACGGGTGTTTCCGCCTGTGGGCCCTCGTCCCGGCCGGCGGCCGCAGCCGGCTCACCCGCCAGAACCCACCAGATACGACCGGGCGGCAACCCGGCCCGGGCCAGCGCGGCGGCCCGCTCGGCGAGCTCGGCGGCCACACCGCCGTCGTCCTCGTCGCGGCGGTCGGTTCGTCGCCAGGTGCCCGGACTACGCGCCGGTGGCAACCTGAACCGTTGCCGGACAACGCTTCTCAGGCTCGGGGCGGCAACATCGAGGCGGCGGCGCAGACTGCCTGCACCGCGGCCACCGGGCGGGGCCAGCCACGCGGCAAGGAACGCCGCGACGACGGCAAGAACTCCGTTCGCACTCATCTCGAGACCCGGCATCCCTCTCGGCTCACCGTCCACACCCGCTGTCCGTGCCCGACTCGCTGTCCGTACCTCACTGCCGGGCCGTGCCCTCGAGCCGCCGGGCCAGCGCGGGCCAGCCCGGACCGGTCCGGGTGCCACCGTCACGACCGCGGGTCAACGCCGGGGTCGCCGCCAGTTCGCCGGACGCATCGCGCCCGATCGTGGCGATCTCGACCACCTCCCGGACGCTTCGGCCGCCGGCATCGGAACGCCTCCGCACGTGGATCACCGCATCCAGCCCGGCGGCGGCCTGAGCGGCGACCCCTTCCCGGCCCAGACCCGCGACCAGTCCCAGCGCCTCGAGCCGGGCCGGCACCTCCGCGGCGGAGTTCGCGTGCACGGTGCCGCAACCTCCCGCGTGACCGGTGTTCAGGGCGGCGAGCAGGTCGCGCACCTCGGCGCCGCGGCACTCGCCGACCACCAGCCGGTCCGGACGCATCCGCAACGCCTGCCGGACCAGCACGTCGAGGCTGACCTCGCCGCGGCCCTCGACGTTGGCGTGCCGGGCCTCGAGCCGCACCACGTGCGGGTGGTCGGGGGCGAGTTCGCCGACGTCCTCGACCAGAACGATGCGTTCGTTCGACGGCACCGAGCCGAGCATGGCCGCCAGCAACGTCGTCTTGCCCGCGCCGGTGCCGCCGCTGATCAGGAAGGCGGCCCGGTGCGCGACCATCGCCTCCAGCACCGACAGCCACTCCTGCGGCAGCGCCCCGAGACCGGCCAGATCGCTCAGCCGGCGTGGACCGGTACGCAGGATCCGCAGACTGATGTGGGTGCCCTCCGGGCTGACCGGCGGCACCACCGCGTGCAGCCGGACGCCCCCGGGCAGCCGCGCGTCCACCCACGGCAGGCTCTCGTCGAGCCGGCGACCGGCCAGCGCGGCGAGCCGCACCGCCAGCGCCCTGGCCTCGCTCTCGCCGCCGTCCAGGGCCCCGGCCCGGCTCAGCCCGGCGCCACGGTCGACCCAGATCAGGCCGCCGCCGGTGACCAGCACGTCGGTGACCTCGCGCTGCTCGACCAGCGCGTGCAGCGGCCCGAGACCCACCGCGTTGTGCCGCGCGACCGCGGCCACCCGGTACAGGTCGTGGACGCCGAACACCTGCCCCTGCTCGGCACTGACCTGGGCGAGCGCGTCGACGAAGCCCGGCCCGGACGGTTCGGCGTGCTCCGCCCCGGCCAGGCGGTCGCGCAACGGTGTCAGCAACGGGCCGACCAGCCGCTGCAGGGCCTGCTCCTCCCCCCGTTCCGGACGGCGCCCGGTCACGGCAGCAACTCGGCGATCAGCGCCCGGCAGTACCGGGCGAGCGGCCCCCGGCGCCGGATCGGCGGCACCAGCCCCTGGTCGAGATCAGCGGCCAGCCCCGGTTCCGCGGCCAGGTCACCGGCCAGCGGAAGGCCGAGGGCATCGGCCACCGAGCGGGCGGAGAGGCCGCCGGGGGCCGGCCCACGGACGACCAGTCGCAGATCGGGCGGCGGCGACTCGGGGCCGGACTCGAGTTCGGCCAGCAACCGGCCGGCGGCAGCCACCGCGCGCACCTCGGCGGGCACGACGAGAACCGCGCAACCGGCCAGGGCGAGGGCCTGCCGGGCGGCGTCGTCCAGGTGCCGGGGCAGATCCAGGACGACCAGGTCGGCCTCGCGGGCCGCGGCCCGGACGATCGCCGCCACCGCCGTCCGGGGCACCTCCGCGGCGGTCTGCCGCGCGGAGCAACGCCAGCTCAGGAACCGCAGGCCGTGCGCCTCGGGCAGCGCCGCAGCCAGGGTGCCCGGGCGTAATCGGCCACGCGCGTCGCGTAAGTCGTGCCAGGTCAGGCCGGGGCTCCGGGCGGCGTCGAGCAACACGTCCAGACCGCCGCCGCGCCGATCGAGATCGACCAGGATCGGACGCTTTCCCGCCCGCCGGGCGGTCATACTCAACGCCGCGGCCAGGACGCTGGCACCGGCCCCGCCGCAGCCACCGATCACGGCGAGGACGGCGGCACCCGCCGGCCCCGCGGCGAGCTCGGCCAGTTCCTCCAGCAGCCAGTTCTCCCCGGCCGGCAACACGACCACGTGGTCGGCGCCCCGCTCCATGGCCTGCCGCCAGAGCTCCCCGGACGGCTCACCGCCCTCCTGGTCCGCGACCACGATCAAACGCGCACCCGCCCCGCGACCCCCGGGCGTACCGGACCGGGCCGTGCCGCCGGCAGCACGGGACAGCAGCATGTCGGCGCCCACCAGCACCAGGCCCGATGCCGGCACCTTGCCGGCCTGCTCGAGGCGGGTCAGGGCCTCGACACGCAGGCCGGCCGCCGCGGCGAGCGCCTCGACGCGAGCGCCCAGGCCCGGGTCCGCGGTCAGCAGCGGCACCGACGCCGCCTCCGGACC
>DAIOVT010000250.1:0-6200 GCA_036758885.1 Kineosporiaceae bacterium | reverse complement strand
CGATTTCGACGCCCTGACCTCGACCGATCAGTCCCGCAAGGGCGGTTCGATCCTGGCCGCGCTGGCGGCCACCGTCGACGCCGGACCGCCGCCTCAGGCGGTGCACCACCTGGTCGCCTACACCGACGCCGACCTCTCCGCGAACCTCGCCCAGCTGGGTTCGCTCGCCGCTCCGGTGCTGAACGACGTCGATGTGCACGCGGGGCTGGGCCAGCGTTACGGCATGGACGGCGCGGTGCTGGTCAAGGCCGACGGGCCGACGTCCGAGCCGCAGAGCACCGGCGGCAAGCCGGACAAGCTGATCATCCTGTTCCGGCACTACGTGCGCGCGATGCTGATCCCCGATCTGGCGCACGTGCTCGACACCCAGGCGGGTTTCAAGGCGTTCGACGCGGCACCACTCGGGCCGGTGCTGGCGCAGCTCACCTCGTTCAACGAGACCTTCGACGTCGAACTCGCGATCCGGCTCGCCCAGGCACACGGGGCTCGATCCCTTGCGGTGGAACCGATCGTGTTCACCGAGGACTTCGCCGCCACCAACTTCCCGTCGGTCGACCCGAGTGAGCGGCACCTCGCCATGGTGCAGCAGGTAGTCGGCCTGTACGACACCCTGGTGGCTCCGGTCTCCCCCGCCGCCGGCGAGGCCGCCGACCTGCTCGACCTGTTGCGCGGTCTCGACCTCGACGGCTACGTGCGCCTGATCGAACAGTTGCGGGTGGACGACGCCGGAGACCCCACCCTGTTCGACCGCCGCTGGCCGGTGTCACGCCTGCGCGAGATCCTCACCCCGTGATCATGCAGAACTGCACGCCCACCCCAGCACCCAGTCATTCCGTGATCATGCAGAATTGCACGCTCGACCGGCTCAGCGAAGGTCGAGAGTCCCCTGGGTGACAGGGTCCACCCGACCCGGGGCCACCACGAAGCCGAGCTTCTCGAAGAAGCCCCGAGGGCCACCGCGGCCCGGCGTCCAGCGTGCGGTCAGAGCCGAATGGCCTTCTCGCCGTAGCCGATCCGCAATCTGTTCGACCGTTCGCCGTCCAATGCCCCGGCCCTGATGCCGCCGGTCGATCAGCAATCGGTGCAGCGCCGGCGATTCGCCCCCGGCAGCCTCGGCCACGACCAGCAGGCCGACCGGCTCGCCGCCCGCCTCGATGCCACGAAGCTGGAGGGCGCCGTCCGAGGAGTTGCCGAAGTGGACCTCAGCGAACATCTCGAGAACCGTCGGGGTGAAGCGGAGCTGGGTGTAATGCGTTGCGAGAGAGGCGAAGTCGCGATAGTTCGCGTTCGTCAACGGGACCAGCTCAACAAGACCGGGTGGCGCCTGCGGCCGTGTCCGCCAGCGACGATAGTCGGTCGCTGTGACCCCGTAGGTTCTGTTGTCCGCCCAGTGGCCGCGCCACCAGAACGACTGCTTGGTGTCCGCCTCGTGCTCGAGTCCCACCGCCTCGAGCACCCGCGCCGACGCGATGTTGAGCGGGTCGAGCTCGCCACTGATCCGGACCATTCCGGGCTGATCGAAGAGCAGATCGACCAACGCCTCCGTGCCCTCGCGGGCGTAGCCCTTGCCCTGATGACGCGGAATCAGGGTGAATCCGACCTCCGCCGTCAGACCGGTGCGGTCGATGCTGACCGCGAGATCGCCGATCACCTCACCGGTCTCGGCGAGAACGACCGCCAGAGTGGTCGTTCCGCCGACGACAAGGCCCTCCGGCTCGTCCGGGCCGGCCAGTTGTGCCAGCGAACGCTCGATCGTGTAGGGAAGGTCCCAGAACTGGTACTCGGCCACCGCAGGGTCGCTTCGGTAGTCCGCCTGGAACTGCGCCTCGGCCTTACGCATCACCCGCAGCCGCAACCGTGGAGTGTGCAGAGGCAGCAAACCCGTTGCCAGATAACGCTTCTGCTCGCTCACGATCCGGGTGCCTCGCCGTCCTCGGTCACGTCGACCACCACGCCCTGTGCCGAGCTCAACCGCGATGCGTCCAGAATACGTTGCGCCACAACGGCATCGGCCGGGTCGACCGGCATCGCCGCCTGCTGCGCGACCGGGTCGGTGAGCGCGAGCGCGGTGAAGACGGCGCGGTAGAAGTCGGACGGCGCGCCGGGCGCGGTCGGCACCGGACGCGGCGACTCACCTTCGTACAGCCAACCCGTGCAGCCGGGTGCGTCGTCTATACCGAGCACCGAGGCCGCGCCGGGGAACTGCGAGACCAGATAGCCGGCGCGAGTGCCGAGCACCCGGGTTCGCGGACCAGGGACGGCGGCGATGCTCGACGCGTTCAGGTGCGATCGAATGCCGTTCGTGTGCCGTAGCGCCAGGAACACCGAGTCGTCGGACGCCGTGGTGACCGCCGAGATCTCGCCGTAGACCTGATCAACAGGGCCGAACAGCTGCACCGCGGAGTCGACCAGGTGCACACCCAGGTCGAGCAACACCCCGCCCCCCTGCTCGGCGCTCTGCTGTTCGCGCCAGCGCTGCAGGGGCTGCGGACGCCACCGGTCCCAGCGCCGCTCGAACCGGTGCACCTGGCCGAGCGCGGTGCGTCCGGAATCGTCCTGCTCGGCGAGAAGCCTTGCCAGAGTGAGGTTCTCGGCGTCCCAGCGACGGTTCAGGAAGACCGTCAACGGCGCCCCGGCGGTCGCAGCGGCATCGACCACCCGCTGCGCCCCGGGCGCATCGACAGCGAGCGGCTTGTCGACCACGACCGGAACACCGGCCGCGATGCAGGCCAGCGCGCCGTCCACGTGGGCTCCGGTCGGACTGGCCAGCACCACCAGGTCGATCGGTCCCCGCGCCAGCCCCTCTTCGAGGCCGGCGACCACCTCGGCACCGGGCAGGTCCTGATGCACCTGGGCGATCCGCTCGGGGTTGGCCGTGGCCACGACGGACGGCGCCCCGCCCGCCTCGATCATCAACGGTGTATGGATCTGCCGGCCGGCCATGCCGTACCCCACGAGCAGGATCTTCATCCGGTCATTATCGGCCGAGCCGCGTGGCCGGCCGCCTCACCGGGATGCGCGGCGTGCAGTTCTGCATGATCACGCTGGGGTTGGGTGCCAGCCCCAGTACGCGCGGGCGCGCGGTTCTGCATGATCACGCTGGGGTTGGGTGCCAGCCCCAGTACGAGTGGGCGCGCGGTTCTGCATGATCACGCTGGGGTTGGGTGCCGGCCCCAGCACGAGTGGGGGCGCGGTTCTGCATGATCACGGTCAGGGGGTGGGGTCGGCGGCGTGGGCTCCGTGGTGGTCGGGGACCCGGGAGAGCCGGCTGGGCCACCAGATCCGGGAGCCGATGTCATAGCCCAGGGCCGGCACCAGCAACGAGCGGACCACGAAGGTGTCGAGCAGCACGCCGAAGGCCACGACGAAGGCAGTCTGCACGAGGAAGAGCAGCGGCAGCACACCGAGCGCGGCGAAGGTGGCCGCCAGCACCAGTCCGGCACTGGTGATCACTCCTCCGGTGACCGCGAGGCCGGTGAGGATGCCGGCCCGGGTGCCCTGCAGTTGAGACTCCTCACGCACCCGGCTCATCAGGAAGATCGAGTAGTCGATGCCGAGCGCCACCAGGAACACGAAGCCGTACAACGGAATGGCCGGATCGGCACCGGGGAAGTCGAAGAGGTGGTTGAACACCAAGGCGGCCATACCCATGGTGGCAGCGAACGACAGCACGTTGGCCACCACCAGCAGCAGCGGCGCGAGCAGCGAACGCAGCAACAGTGAGAGCACCACGAAGATCACCAGCAGAATCACCGGGATGATCCGGTTGCGATCGTTCTCGGAGGTGCTCAGCACGTCACGGTTGATCGCCGTGCCACCACCGACGACGGCGTCCGGGGCGACCCGGTGCAGACCCTCGCGCAACCGGTCCACGGTGGCGTAGGCGGCCGGGGACGTCGGCGAATCGGTCAGCGTCGCCTCGATCTGCACCCGGCCGTCGACCACCTTCGGACCGGCCGGACGCGCCGGCCCGCCCGGGCTCGGCAACGGGGTGAGCGACGCCGAGGACACGCCCTCGGTGTTCTGCGCCGCCTGCAGCATCGCCTGCGCGTCGGCCTGCGGGCCGATCACCACGGTCGGGTTTCCCGAGCCGGCCGGGAAGTGCTCGGCCAGTACCTCGTCACCGGTGACCGACTCGACCCTGGTCAGGAAGGTGTCGTCCTGCGATACGCCGGTCGCCTTGAGCGTGGGCAGGAACGCGGCCAGACCGGCGAGCACCAGCACGGTGATGATCCAGACCCGGCGCGGATGCCTGCCGACGAAGGTCGCCACCCGGGCCCAGATGCCCACGGTCTCGCTGCCCTGGCTGCCGACGTGCGGAATGCGCGGCCAGAACACCCAGCGGCCGTGTTCGCCGGCGCTGCGCCGTCCGAAGATCACCAGCACCGCCGGCAGGAAGGTCAACGCCGACAGCATCGACGCGGCGATGCCGACCGCCCCCACCGGGCCGAGGCCGCGGGTCGGCCCGAGGTCGGCCAGCAGCAGGCAGAGCAGCCCCAGGATCACGGTCGCCCCGGACGCGGCGATCGGCTCCCAGGAACGCCGCCAGGCCAGCGCCATCGCGGCGAACCGGTCGTCGTGCCGGCGCAGCTCCTCGCGGTAGCGGGCCACCATCAGCAACGAGTAGTCGGTGGCCGCCCCGATCACCAGGATCGACAGGATGCCCTGCCCCTGACCGTCCAGGGTGAGCGCGTCGTTCTCGGCCAGGAAGTAGACCACGGTGCTGGCCAGGGTGAGCGCGAACACAGAGGTCAGCAGCACGAAGATGGGCACCACCGGCGACCGGTAGACGATCAGCAGGATCACCGCGACGGCGCCCAGTGCCACCCCGAGCAGCACACCGTCGATGCCGCCGAAGGCCTCGACCAGATCGGCGATCGTCGCTGCCGGGCCGGCGACGTAGGTGCTGACCCCACCGGTGGCCAGGGCATCGTCGGCGGCGCGCACCGCCTGCACCGCACCGAGGATCGGGGACTCGCCGTCGGCAAGGTTGCCGCCGACCCGATCGGCGTCGAAGTTGATCAGAGCCAGCGCCGCCCGGCCGTCCTGGGAGGGCACGACCGGCACCTCGCCGGGCAGCAGGAAGTCACCGATCCTGACCGGCTCGTGCCCCGCCACCGGGATCTGCAGATCGGGGATCTGCTGGGCGAAACCCGCCATCGCCTGCAGTTGCGCCGGGGTCAGTCGCTGCTCACCCTCGAGCAGCAGGAACGCCGGGAAGCTCTGGTTCTCGGTGAACTGCGTCGCGAGCTCGTTCGCCCGCGCCGACTCCGCGCCCTTGGGCAGGAAGTTCTCGCTGTTGTTCTCCTGAACCTCCGACAGCTTGCCCGCATAGCTGCCGAACGCCCCGCCGAAGGCCAGCCAGGCGACCGCCAGCGCGACGAACATCCCCCAGATCGCGACCCGGCGCCGTCCGGTCAGCTCCGGCGCCGTCGAGACCTCCGGCGCGCTGCGGTGCGACTCCACCCGGTGAGACTATCGGCGGCCCGGCGCCGACTGGACGGCGCCGCCGCGGTGGCATAGGAACAAGACATGCTGCAGCTCGAGGTGGTCGGTCTGGGACCGGCCGGTTACGTCGACTACCACCAGGCGTGGGACCTGCAACGCCAGGTGCATGCCGACGTGGTGGCCGGACGGCGCGGCGACACCCTGCTGCTGCTCGAGCACTCCCCCGTCTACACGGCGGGCAAGCGCACCGAGGACCGGGAGCGACCCCAGGGCGGCACCCCGGTGGTCGAGGTCGACCGTGGCGGCAAGATCACCTGGCACGGCCCGGGACAGCTGGTCGGCTACCCGATCGTCACCCTGCCCAAGCCGATCGACGTGGTCGGCTACGTCCGCCGGCTCGAACAGGCACTGATCGAGGTCTGCGCCGACGCCGGCGTCGGGGGCAGCGGCATCTTCGAGGGACGCACCGGGGTCTGGCTGCCCGCCGACGGTGCCCGCCGCGAACGCAAGCTCGCCGCGATCGGCATCCGGGTCGCCCAGGGCGTGACCATGCACGGTTTCGCGTTGAACTGCGACCCCGATCTGGCCGCCTACCGGCAGATCGTGCCCTGTGGCATCGACGATGCCGACGTCAGTTCGCTGAGCGAGGAGGCCGGCCGGCGGATCGCCGTCCCCGATGTCCTGGACGCCGTACACGCGCGACTGTCCTTCCAGCTCAGCCCGCAACGGCTGGCCGGCCGGCCGCGCACCGG
>DAIOVT010000249.1:0-6239 GCA_036758885.1 Kineosporiaceae bacterium | reverse complement strand
GCGACCGACCGAACGTTCTTCCACGGCTCGCAAACTACCGGGCGAAGCGATCAGCCGCGGCATCCGCGCGGCCGTTCGACGGCCGTTCGAAGCGCGTCCGAGCCACGGCCCGGGCTGACACTCCACCCGAATCCGGACGAGCCGAACAGGCCGCCGCCGACCGGGATCGTGACACGTCCGTGACCTTCGCCGTCCGCCCTGGTTCAAGCCTTCAGTGACGTTAGGTTTAGGGGCGTGCGACTGGGCTTGAACCTTGGTTACTGGGGGTCCGGCAAGGACCGCGACGAACTCGAACTGGCGATCACCGCCGAGGAACTCGGCTATGCGGTCTGCTGGGCCGCCGAGGCCTATGGATCCGACGCTCCGACGGTGCTCTCCTGGGTGGCGGCGAAGACGTCGACGATCGACATCGGCGCCGCAGTGATGCAGATCCCGGCCAGGAGCCCGGCGATGACCGCGATGACCGCGGCCACCCTCGACGCGCTCTCCGGCGGACGCTTCCGGCTCGGGCTGGGCCTGTCCGGGCCACAGGTCTCCGAGGGCTGGCACGGCGTGCGGTTCGGCGCCGGCCTGGCACGCACCCGTGAATACGTGGACGTCGTCCGCATGGCGCTGCGCCGCGAACGGGTGCAGTACCAGGGCGAACACTTCACACTGCCGCTGCCGGACGGTCCCGGCAAGGCGCTGCAGCTGACGGTGCGCCCGGTGCGCGCCGACATCCCCGTCTACCTCGGCGCGGTCGGCCCGAAGAACCTGGCCCTGACCGGTGAGATCGCCGACGGCTGGCTGGGCGTGCTGTTCTCGCCCGAGCACGGCGCGCTCAGCCTCGACCCGCTGCGCACAGCCCGTGCCGCGGCCGGGCGCGGCACCGCCGAGGACCCGCTGGCCGGTTTCGACATCGCCCCGACCGTGTCGGTGAGCCTGGCCGACGACGTCGCCACCGCCGCCGACGCGGTGCGTCCGTACGTGGCGCTGTACGTCGGCGGGATGGGCAGCCGGGACAAGAACTTCTACAACGCGCTGATCCGGCGCATGGGCTACGAGGACGTCGCCGAGCAGGTGCAGGAGCTCTACCTCAGCGGCAAGCCGCGCGAGGCGGCGGCCGCGCTGCCGGTCGATCTGCTCGACCACCTCAACCTGCTCGG
This sequence comes from Kineosporiaceae bacterium, assembly GCA_036758885.1. Taxonomy (GTDB): domain Bacteria; phylum Actinomycetota; class Actinomycetes; order Actinomycetales; family Kineosporiaceae; genus DAIOVT01. The sequence continues at coordinate 5,094 of DAIOVT010000249.1, read as the reverse complement.
TTCCCGGGACCGGCTGGTGGAACGGCTGCAGGCCTACGCCGCGGCCGGTGTGACCACGCTCAACGTCGGCCCGAGCGGGGCGAGCACCGAGGAGAAGAAACACACCCTGCGGGTGCTCGCCGAGGCTCTCGAGGCGGCCTCGCTCACATGAGCGACGCCGTCAGCTATCTCGACTCCGTGGTGCTGGGGGTGGTCGAGGGGCTCACCGAGTTCCTGCCCGTCTCCAGCACCGGGCACCTTACCATCGCCGAGAAGCTGCTCGGGCTGAAGGTCGACGACCCCTCGATCACCGCGTTCACCGCGAACATCCAGTTCGGTGCGATCGTCGCCACCTTCATCTACTTCCGCCAGGACATCCTGCGGCTGGCCGGCGCCTGGTTCCGCGGCCTGGTCTCCGAATCGGCCCGCGGGCACCGCGACTACCGCTTCGCCTGGTACGTGATCGCCGGTTCGACCCCGATCGTGATCGGCGCGCTGGCGTTCAAGTCGGTGATCTCCGGGCCGCTGCGCAGCCTGTGGGTGGTGGCCGGGGCGCTGATCCTCTGGAGCGGGGCGATGTACATCGCCGAGAAGCGTGGCCGGCAGAAGTACACCGAGGACGAACTCACCCTGCGCCAGGTGCTGATCATCGGTCTGGTGCAGTGTGTCGCGCTGGTGCCCGGGGTCTCCCGGTCCGGGGCGACCATCTCGGCCGGGCTGCTGCAGGATATCGACCGGGTCACCGCCACCCGGCTCTCGTTCTTCCTCGCCATCCCGGCGCTGACCGGGGCCGGTCTGTACACGCTGACCGACATCGACACCTCGGTGGTCGGCTGGGGCGAGATGGCCGTCGGCAACGCGGTCAGCTTCGTGGTCGCCTACGCCTCGATCGCCTGGCTGCTGCGGTTCGTGGCCAAGAACCCGATCACGGTCTTCGTCGGCTACCGGGTACTGGTCGGCCTCGCCCTGGTGGTCGCCCTCGGTGCCGGCTGGATGACCGCCGTCTGAGACATCCCGCGCAACAAGGTGTCGAGTTCACCGGCGTCCTGAGCGGTGAATTCGACATCTTGTTTCGCAGCGGGCGCGCGATTGCGCTCCGGGTAGGCTCGCGGACGTGCCGACGTTGCTGCTGGTCCGCCACGGGCGGACCACCGCGAACGCCTCGGGCGTGCTGGCGGGCTGGACCCCGGGGGTCGGGCTGGACGACACCGGACGCACCCAGGCCCACGATCTCGGACGGCGCCTGGCCGAACTGCCGATCCAGCGCTGGGTGAGCAGCCCGCTGCAACGCTGCCAGGAGACCATCGCCGCCCTGATCGAGGAACATACGGTCGCGCCGGCGCCGAAGCCACGAGCCGGCCGGGCCGCCAAAACGCCTGCGCCGCAACCGGAAGTGCTCACCGAGGACCGGCTGGGCGAGCAGCGCTACGGCGACTGGACCGGCCGGCCGTTGCGCGAACTGGTCAAGGAACCGCTGTGGCGCGTCGTCCAGAGTCATCCCTCGGCGGTGACCTTCCCCGGGCCCGAGGGGGAGTCGATGCCGGCGATGCAGGCGCGTGCGGTCGCCGCGGTGCACGACCACGACGCCGCGGTGCTCGCCGAGCACGGCCCGGACGCACTCTGGGTGGCGCTCAGTCACGGCGACGTGATCAAAGCGGTGCTGGCGGACGCGCTCGGTATGCATCTGGACTCCTTCCAGCGCATCGTCGTCGAGCCGGCCAGCCTCTCGGTGATCAGCTACACGCCGCTGCGTCCGTTCGTGGTGCGCATGAACGACATCTCCGGCGAAGTGGCCTCGCTGCGGCCGCCCAAGCGTCGCCGCCGCAAGGCCGGTTCCGACGCCGTCGTGGGGGGTCAGACCGGAAACGGTCAGCGCTAAGGTTCTGGTCATGCCGCGCCAGCTGTTCGACTACGACCCGCCCGAGCGATTCGTCGCCGGTACGGTCGGCCAGCCCGGTTCGCGCACCTTCTTCCTGCAGGCCCGCACCGGTACCCGCATGGTCAGCGTCGCCCTGGAGAAGAGCCAGCTCGAGATCCTCGCCGAGCGCGTCGACGACGTTCTCGACGAGGTCGTGCGGCGCGCCGACGACGGTCCGGAGGTGCCCGGCGAGTTGCCCCCGGACGTCGAGGACAACGCGCCCCTGGAGACCCCGATCGAGGAGGAGTTCCGGGTCGGCACGATGAGCCTGGCCTGGGACGGCGACGCCGAGCGTGTGATCATCACCTGCTACTCGCAGGGCCTCACCCCCGACGAGGAGGAAGAGGGCGAGGAGGAGGACCCCGAGGAACAGGACGGCGCCCTGCTCCGGGTCAGCCTGAGCAGCATCGCCGCACGGGTCTTCGCCAAGCGGGCGCTCGCCGTGGTCGCGGCCGGCCGCCCGCCGTGCCCGTTCTGCGCCGGACCGCTCGACCCCGAGGGCCACATCTGCCCGCGCGCCAACGGGTACCGCCGCTGACCGGTCGCCAAGTGAATCGTTCAGCGGTACTCGATCTGCTCTCCCGCGGGCAGATCAGCGTGCTCGGCCGGATCACCGATGCCAGCAACGCCACCCTGCTCGCCGAGGTCGAGCTCGACGGCGAGCTGCGGCAGTGCGTCTACAAGCCGATCGCGGGGGAGCGGCCGCTGTGGGACTTCCCCCGCGGCACGCTGGCGTTGCGCGAGGTCGCCGCGCACGAGATCTCCGAGGCGGCGGGCTGGCATCTGGTGCCGCCGACCGTGCTGCGTGACGGCCCGCACGGGGTGGGCAGCGTGCAGGCCTGGATCGAGGGCAGCACCGGCGGCGGCGTGCTCGACCTGGTCGACGCCGACGCCGTCCCCGAGGGCTGGCTGACCGTGCTGAAGGCCGAGACCTACGACGGGTCACCGGTGGCGCTGGCGCACGCCGACGACCCGGTGCTGGCGGGCATGGCGATCTTCGACGCGGTGACCAACAACGCCGACCGCAAGGTCGGCCACGTGCTGCGCGCGAACGAGCAGGCGAGCGAGTTCACCGGTGAGCTGTTCGGCGTCGATCACGGGCTGACCTTCAACCTCGACGAGAAGCTGCGCACGGTGCTGTGGGGCTGGGCAGGAAACCGGTTGCCCGACCGCGAGAGAGAACGCCTCGAGAAGCTCCTGGACCAGCTGCGCCCGGGCAGCCCGCTGCACGAACTGCTCGACGAACTGCTGGACGTCGAGGAGATCGACCGGACCCGGCATCGGGTGGAGCGGCTGATCCGGCGCGGCCGGTTCCCGCGGCCGGCGGCCGGCCCGTACCCGGCGATTCCCTGGCCACCGCTATGACTGCCCAGCCGCGCGGGCAGGGGCCGGAGGCAGGCCGCCGACCGGGTCGAGGGCTTTGCTGAGCAGCGCGAGCGTCGACGGCACGACCGCGAAGTAGGCCCACTTGCCGCGTTGTTCGCGGGTCACCAGGCCCACCTCGACGAGCTGCTTCATGTGGTGCGACACCGTGGGTTGGGCCAGGCCCACCGGGTCGGTCAGATCACATACACACGCCTCACCGTTCGGGCGCGCGGCGATGATCGACAGCAGTCGCACCCGCGTCGGATCGCCCAACGCCTTGAACAGGCGGGCCAGTCGCTTGGCCGCCTCGACCTCGAGCACTCCTGAGGTGACCGGTGAGCAACATGCCGCCAGGTCGTCCTCGATCAGGGGAAGGGGCGCGCTCACACCGGCATCCTCCCAGTCATATTGACGCTTGTCGATGTATCGACAAACATCGATGCGATGGCATCCGACCGAACCGGCTCGATTCGATCCGGCCGAAGGAGAACGACGTGACCAGACCGTCCGTACTGTTCGTCTGCGTCCACAACGCGGGCCGCTCGCAGATGGCCGCCGGATTGCTCGCACATCTGGCCGGGGACCGGATCGAGATCCGGTCCGGGGGGTCCGAACCCGCCGGGCAGCTCAACCCGGCTGTGGTGACGGCCATGCACGAGATCGGCATCGACATCGCTGCCGAACGACCCAAGCTGCTCACCACCGATGCGGTACGGTCAGCCGACGTCGTGATCACGATGGGCTGCGGTGACAGTTGCCCGGTGCTACCCGGAAAGCGCTACGAGGACTGGCAGCTCGAGGACCCCGCCGGCCGCTCCCTCGACGACGTGCGCGGAATTCGCGACGACATCGAGGCCCGGGTCCGCGAACTCATCGCGCGTCTCAGCTGAGCGAGCCCTCACCACCCGCTCAGGGCGGGGAAACCCCGGCCTGCGTGGGGGTTCGGATCGGTGAACGGTTAGGCTCACGCCGTGACCGGCACACCACGATGGCCAGCGCCCGACCTTCCTGAACTGCCCGGGCGGGGACCCGCCGTCCGGCTCTGGGACACCTCCCGTCAGGAGCTGGTCGACTCGGTGACCAGGGCCGACGGACTGGCCGAGAACACCGGCCGGCCGGCCGGGCTGTACGTCTGCGGGATCACGCCGTACGACGCCACCCACCTCGGCCACGCCGCCACCTACGTCGCCTTCGACCTGCTCAACCGCGCCTGGCGGGACAGCGGGCGGGACGTCGTCTACGTGCAGAACGTCACCGACGTCGACGACCCGCTGCTCGAGCGCGCCACCGAGACCGGCGTCGACTGGCAGCAGCTGGCCCAGGAGCAGACCGACCTGTTCGCCACCGACATGGCCGCGTTGTCGGTGATCCCGCCGCAGCACTACCTGGGGGTCGTGCAGAGCCTGCCGCTGGTGGTCGAGGCGGTCGAGAAGCTGCTCGCCGACGGGCACGCCTACCCGGTGCCGGGCCGCCCCGAAGTGGCCGGTGAACCGGACGGCGACATCTACTTCCCGGTGGCCGACGACCCGGCCTTCGGCGGGGTCTCGCACTGGACCCGCGAGCAGATGATGCAGGTGTTCGCCGAACGTGGCGGCGACCCCGACCGGCCGGGCAAGCGCGACGAACTCGATCCGCTGCTGTGGCGCCAGGCCCGCGCGGGCGAACCCGCCTGGGACGGCGCCTCGCTCGGCGCCGGGCGCCCCGGCTGGCACATCGAGTGCACGGTGATCGCGCTGCACCATCTCGGCACCGACGTCGACGTGCAGGGCGGCGGCAGCGACCTGATCTTCCCGCACCACGAGATGAGCGCCTCGCACGGCCAGCTGCTGACC
>DAIOVT010000248.1:0-6245 GCA_036758885.1 Kineosporiaceae bacterium | reverse complement strand
CGATGTCCGCCCGGGCGACCTGATCGCGGTGCCCGGCACCGGCGCCTACTGCCGCAGCATGGCGAGCCAGTACAACCACGTGCCCCGGCCGCCGGTGGTCGCCGTCGTGGACGGCCGGGCCCGGGTGCTGGTCCGGCGCGAGACCGAGGACGATCTGCTCGGCCTCGACGTCGGCTGACCCGCGCAGCTGCTGACGCAGCCCACCCGCTGTGAGTAGGGTCACGCCATGTACAACCTGGCCACCGCCCTCGAACACTCCGCGCGCACCCACCCTGATCGCGCCGCACTCGTGCTCGGCGACACCCGGCTCAGCTACGCCCAGGTGGACGCCGCTGCCAACCAGGTCGCGAACCTCCTTGTCGCCCAAGGCATTCAGCCCGGTGACCGGGTTGCCCTGACCTGTCCCAACCTGCCCTATTTCCCGATCGTCTACTACGGCATCCTCAAGGCCGGGGCGGTCGTCGTCCCGCTGAACGTGCTGAACAAGGGCCGCGAGAACGCCTACTACCTCGACGATTCCGGGGCCAAGGCCTACTTCTGCTTCCAGGGCACCCCGGAGCTGCCGATGGGCGAGCAGGGCTGGGCCGGGTTCACCGAGGCTCAGGGCTGCGAGCACTTCTTCCTGATCACCGCCGACCCCGCGGCAGCCTCGCCGATCGAGGGCGTCGGCACCCTCGGTGCCGCCCTGGCCGGAATGTCGCCGGTCTTCTCCGCCGCCCCTCGCGTCGAGACCGACACCGCGGTGATCCTCTACACCAGCGGCACCACCGGTCAGGCCAAGGGCGCCGAACTGAGCCACAGCAACCTGATGCTGAACGCGATGGTCTGCAACCAGCTGTTCGAGAGCAAGCCGGCCCAGGACGTGCACCTGGTCACCCTGCCGCTGTTCCACTCCTTCGGCTCGACGGTGCAGATGAACGCCGGGTTCGCCACCGCGGCGACCCTGGTGCTGTTGCCGAGATTCGATGCAGCACAGGCGATCGCGCTGATGCTGAAGGAGGAGATCAGCTTCTTCGCCGGCGTCCCGACGATGTGGTGGGGGCTGCTGAACGCCCTCGACCAGGGCGTCGACGTGCAGCGCATCGCCGGCAATCTGCGGATGGGTGTCTCGGGTGGTTCGAGCCTTCCCGTGGAGATCATCAAGGAGGTCAAGAACAAGCTCGGGGTGACCATCCTGGAGGGCTACGGCCTGTCCGAGACCTCGCCGGTGGCCACCTTCTCGGACCCGGCCAGGGAGCCGGTACCCGGTTCGATCGGGGTGCCGATCTGGGGCGTCGAGGTCAAGCTGATCACCGACGACTGGCAGAGCGTCGAGGGGGCGGACACGATCGGCGAGATCGCCGTCCGCGGTCACAACGTGATGACCGGCTACCTGAACCGTCCGGAGGCGACCGCCGAGGTGATCCGGGACGGCTGGTTCCGCACCGGTGACCTGGCCCGCCGGGACGAGGCCGGCAACTACTACATCGTCGACCGGTCCAAGGACATGATCATCCGCGGTGGCTTCAACGTGTACCCGCGGGAGGTCGAGGAGGTCCTGATCAGCCACCCGCAGGTCTCCCTGGCCGCGGTGATCGGGGTACCTCACCCCAGCCACGGCGAGGAGATCAAGGCGGTGGTGATCCGGGTCAAGGACGCCACAGTCACCGAGGACGAACTGCTCGCCTGGGGCAAGGAGCAGATGGCCGGGCACAAGTACCCGCGCATCATCGAGTTCGCCGACGCGCTGCCGATGACCGCCACCGGGAAGATCCTCAAGCGGGAGATGCGCTGAATCCCTGTGGTGGATCGGTGTTCATCCGCTTTTGGTCTGGGCCCGGCCGTGGTGTTGGCTTGTCTCTGGCATAGAGCAATCGGTCGCTGAGCAGGCGACGGGTTCAGCTCGGTTGGACAGTGATCCGCGGAGGTGGACGGCGTGCGGCCGTTGAGAGTTGGCCTGCTGGGCTGCGGTGTCGTCGGCACCGAGGTGGCGCGGCTGATCACGCGGCACGGCGAGGAGTTCGCCCGCCGGGTGGGCGCGCCGCTGGAGCTGACCGGGATCGCGGTGCGCCGTCCGGCTCGGGCGCGCGGCCTGGACCTGCCCGACGAGCTGTTCACCACGGACGCCGCCACCCTGGTCAAGGACGTCGACGTGGTGGTCGAGGTGATCGGCGGCATCGAACCGGCGCGCAGCCTGATCCTGGACGCGATGGCCGCGGGCGCCTCGGTGGTCACCGCGAACAAGGCACTGCTCGCCGAGGACGGGCCGACCCTCTACCGGGCCGCCGACCAGCACGGCGTCGACCTCTACTACGAGGCGGCCGTGGCCGGGGCGATCCCGTTGCTGCGCCCGCTGCGCGAATCGCTGGCCGGCGACCGGGTCACCCGGGTGCTCGGCATCGTCAACGGCACCACGAACTACGTGCTCGACAAGATGGACGGCAGCGGAATGGGTTTCGCCGAGGCGGTCGCCCAGGCGCAGCAGCTCGGCTACGCCGAGGCCGACCCCACCGCGGACGTCGAGGCCTTCGACGCCGCCGCCAAGGCGGCGATCCTGGCCAGCCTGGCCTTCCACACCCGGGTCAGCGCCGCCGACGTGCACCGCGAGGGGATCACCGAGGTGACCGCCGCGGACATGGCCGGGGCGGCGGCGATGGACTCGGTGGTCAAGCTGCTGGCGATCTGCGAGCGATCGGCCGGAGTCGGTCCGGACGGCGCCCCCACCGAGGGCGTCTCGGTGCGGGTGCACCCGGCGATGGTCCCGCGCAACCACCCGCTGGCCGGCGTCCGGGAGGCCTTCAACGCCGTCTTCGTCGAGTCCGAGGCGGCCGGTGAGCTGATGTTCTACGGCCGTGGCGCCGGCGGCGAACCGACCGCCAGCGCGATCCTCGGCGACCTGATCTCGGTGGCCCGCAACCGGGTCTCCGGCGGCCGGGGACCGGCCGAGTCGGCGTACGCGGAACTGACCGTGCTGCCGATGGGGCAGGTGCGTACCCGCTACTACATCGATCTCGACGTCTCCGACCGCCCCGGGGTGCTCGCCCAGGTGGCCGGGGTGTTCGCCGAGCACGGGGTCTCGATCGAGACGGTGCGCCAGCAGCGGCTCCCGGTCGCGGGGGAGCCGGACGACGACGGCGGGCCACCCGAGCGCGCCTCGCTGGTGGTGGTCACCCACACGGCCCCGGACGCCGCACTGGCGGCCACCGTCGAGGCGCTCGCCGGGCTGGACATCGTCGCCGGCGTGCACTCGGTGATGCGGGTGGAGGGATCCTGACCGTGCCCACCGCACCCGCATCGCTGCTGCCCGAACTGACCCTGGAGGCGTTGCGTCTCGGTGTGCCGGTGACCGCCCGGACGCCGGCCTCCAGCGCCAATCTCGGACCCGGTTTCGACGCGCTCGCCCTCGCCCTGGCGCGCTACGACGAGGTCACCGTCACGGCGGTGCCGCAGCTGCCCGGCGAGCCGACCGTGCGGATCGAGGTCGAGGGGTCCGGCGCCGGCGCCGTACCGGTCGACGAACGCCACCTGGTGGTCTCCTCGCTGCGCGACGGACTGGCCCACGCCGGGCTGCCCCGATCGGCTCAGCCGGCGCTGCATCTGTTGTGCCGCAACGACATTCCGCACGGGCGCGGTCTCGGATCGTCGGCCGCGGCGATCTCGGTGGGGCTGGTGCTGGCCCGCGGGCTGCTCACCGAGCCGCACCGCGAGCAGCGGCTGTCGGTGCGCACCGTGTTCGATCTGGCCGGTGCTGCCGAGGGGCACCCGGACAACGCCTCGGCGGCCCTGTTCGGTGGCTGCACGCTCTCCTGGATGACCGGCCCGCAGGCCGCGGCCGGCTGCGAACCCGATCCCGCGGGTGCCGCGGCGCCGGGGGAGCTGCCGCACGCCGAGGTGGTTCAGCTCGACCTGGACCCCCGGATCGGTGCGGTGCTCTGTCTGCCCGATGCCGAGCTCGCCACCACCCGGGCCCGGGCGATGCTGCCCGAGCGGGTGCCGCACGGCGACGCCGCGTTCAACGCCGCGCGCACCGGTCTGCTGGTGCACGCCCTGGCCGGCCGGCCGGACCTGTTGTTCGAGGCCACCAAGGACCGGCTGCACCAGGATCAGCGCGGCCCGGCGATGCCGGCCACCTCGGCGCTGATCTGTGCCCTGCGCGCGGCCGGCGCGGCGGCGGTGGTCTCCGGTGCCGGACCCAGCGTGCTGGTGCTCGGCGAACCGGCCGGCACGCTGGCCACCGTCACCGCGGTGCTCGCCGGTCCGGGGCGCGATCGGGAACAGATCGGGCACTGGCAGGTGTTGCCGCTCGCGGTGGACAGATCAGGCACCCACCTGGTCGTGGCCTGAGGGGCCGCGTGGCCCAAGTCACGTTTCAATCCGCCGACCCACCGCCGCTGAAGGCAACCTTCTCGCGCCATGTATCCGCAGCGGTGTTACAGTTTGGATCTGCAGCCGCCGGAAGGTAGAGGACCTCAGGCCCCCGCGCTGCATCGAAATCCGCGCTCTTCCCGACGCCCTTCTCGGGCGCTCATGCGCGGACGTCATGGGTTCGGACCGCTCGGTCCGGACATCGACCCGCTCCACCGTCCGGTACGCCGGACGAGGAGGCGAAGGGAAACCAGTTGACCGACATCACCGAGATCGCCGACGTGCAGTCCGCCGCCGACGAGGCCAGGCCGGCAAGTCAGCCTGCGGCCGGCGGCAGCCTCTCTGCGCTGCGCCTCCCGCAGCTCCAGGCGATCGCCTCCGAGTTGGGCATCAGCGGCACCGGCCGTATGCGCAAGTCGGATCTCCTCGAAGCAATCCGCGCCCGCCAGTCGGGCCAGCCCGTGCAGCAGGAACTCGCGCTGCGCGGTGACAACCAGAACGCCCGCGCCGACCGGTCCGCTGATCGACCGGCCGCACAGCCTGCGGCCGACGCGCCCGCGGCCGACCCCGCGCCGTCCCGGCCCGAGGCCGACCGCAGCGGTGACTCCGCGGCCGAGAGCTCGGCCGGCGAGAACGGCGCCGCGGTCGCCGAGAGCGGCTCCGGACGGCGCGGCCAGCGCGGTTCGGGCCGGGCGGCTCAGTCCCGGGCCGGCTCCGGCGACACCGCGGCGGCCGAGCCCGCCACCGATGCCCCCGCGGCCGAGACGGCCCCCGACAGCGCGTCCAACAGCTCGGGCGCCGCCACCGAGGAGGCCCCGGCGCGTGAGGGGCAGCCGCGCGAGCGCGGCCAGCGCAACCGGCGCGACTCCCGCAACAACCGTGACCGCGGCGAGAACGGCCAGCAGAACGGTGGCCAGCAGAACGGTGGTCAGGCGCGGAACAACGACCGTCCCGACAACCAGCAGGCCCGCCGCAACGAGCGCGCCAACGATCGCAACGACGTCCAGCGGGACGACGATGACGACGACGACGGTCGCGGCCGGCGCCGCCGGGGCCGCTACCGCGACCGCAAGCGCCGTGGCCGCAACGGCGAGGCCGGGCAGCCGAACTTCAACGACGAGCCCGAACTGACCGAGGACGACGTCCTGATCCCGGTCGCCGGCATCCTCGACGTGCTGGACAACTACGCCTTCCTGCGTACTACCGGGTACCTGCCCGGGCCGGGCGACGTCTACGTCGCCCTCGGCCAGGTGAAGCGCTACGGGCTGCGCAAGGGCGACGCGGTGCTCGGCGCGGTGCGGCAGCAGCGTGAGGGCGAGAACCAGCGTCAGCGGTTCAACGCACTGGTGCGTCTGGACAGCGTGAACGGGGCGAGCCCCGAGGAGGCGCGCAACCGCCCGGAGTTCAACAAGCTCACTCCGCTGTACCCGCAGGAGCGACTGCGGATGGAGACCGAGTCCAACCAGTTGAGCACCCGGATCATCGATCTGGTCACGCCGATCGGCAAGGGCCAGCGCGGTCTCATCGTCTCCCCGCCGAAGGCCGGAAAGACGCTGATCCTGCAGGCGATCGCGAACGCGATCACCGTGAACAACCCCGAGTGCCACCTGATGGTCGTCCTTGTCGACGAGCGTCCGGAAGAAGTCACCGACATGCAGCGGACGGTCAAGGGTGAGGTCATCGCCTCCACCTTCGACCGACCGGCCGACGACCACACCACCGTCGCCGAGCTGGCGATCGAGCGGGCCAAGCGTCTGGTCGAGCTCGGCCACGATGTCGTCGTGCTGCTCGACTCGATCACCCGGCTGGGCCGCGCCTACAACCTGGCTGCCCCGGCCAGCGGCCGGATCCTCTCCGGTGGTGTCGACTCCAGCGCGCTCTACCCGCCGAAGCGGTTCTTC
>DAIOVT010000247.1:0-6252 GCA_036758885.1 Kineosporiaceae bacterium | reverse complement strand
GTTCCACAGCTGCCAGTCCGTCTCCCCCGCCGGCGCGAGGGCGTAGCCGAACTCGGCCGAGTGCCGGGGCAGGAAGTCTCGTCCTTGCTCGTCACGGCCCAACCACGCGCGGGCCTTCGACATGGCTGTGTTCCGGGTGTTCAGGTTGTCCTCGTGCCGGCGTCCCGGCCAGATGGCCTCGTCGATCTGGCGATGACCGGCTCCCGGGTTCAGAGCCACGAACACGAGTAGTTCGGCCAGGCGTGCGCGCTTCGAGGGCTCTACCCGGCCCCGGACACCGTCGACCGTGACGCTGCCCAGCACCTTGATGACGGGTGCGTCGGAGGTTGTTCGCGGGTAGGCGTCGACGGAGGTCTCCGTGGGGATCTCCGTATGGCTCTCCGTGTGGCTCTCCGTGTGGTTCGACGGCATCGGTGAGCCCTTCCGTCCAGCCCAGCCGGCGAGGTCGGCGTAGGCGCGATCGGCGATGGAGTCGGAATCGGACATTGCCCAGGGCCCGCTGCCGGGCGTCGGGGTGACCGGCTGATCGGTGCCGATCCCGTCGAACGGGGTCACGCCGGTCATCGCGGCGTTGGGCGCCATTGCGTCGATGGGAACCCCGTCGAACGGGGTCGCGTCGACCGCGGCCGGATCGGTGCCGGTCGTGCTTGCCGTGAGCCTGACCACCGGCAGGTCGGCCATCCGCGGTTCGGCCGGAACGTCACGGGCGGAACTGAACGGCCGGTCGGGGTCGGCCATCGCGACGAGCTGCTGCACCGCCGTCCGGGTCTCGATGTCGAGCAGTTGCGGACGCAGCTCGAAGCCCATCGGCCCCAAGGTCGCCCGCTCGCGATCGGTGAGTTCGAGCCACCATCGACCGCAGTCACCACCCACCGAGACGACCGCCCAGGCCGTGGCGGGCAACGTGGCCGCCAGAGCGCGGAGCTGTTCTTGTTGATCGCTGGTCAAGGAGCCGGCGATCAGCAGCACCTCAGGGATCCAGAGCTCCGGATCGCTGTTGTGGGTGCGCGTGTCGCGGACGTGTCCCCTGCCGGTCGACGCCAGAGCCGCCGCGTCCTGGCGGGTGCGCTCGGTCAGTTCGGCCAGTAGCGTGCCGACGGCCGGCCGGTAGGTCAGCCGGCCCGTGGTGAGCGCCTCCTCGACCCCGGCCAGATCACCGACCACGGTGATCCGTAGGTCATCCGCCCAGCTCGAGGTGGCGAGCTCGAGGGCGATGGCGGCCAGTGCGGCCCGGCCGAGCTCACCCGGGCCGCGCAGATCGAGCACGCCGAGATGCTCGAGATCCACCAGGAAGTGGGCGGCCTCGTCGTCCTGGCCCAGCGTCACCAGAGCGGGGTACGGAGCCGGGGTGTCGGCGAGCTGCCGGTCGGTGAGGATCGGTGCCTCGTCGGGGGCCAACGTCCAGACCAGGCCTTGGGGTGTGTCTGCCGGGGCGGTCCAGGGAGCCGGAAGATCAGCGGGCCTCTCGAGATACATCTCGATCTCGTGCCCGCGCACTCGCATCGCCCGGAGTGCGGGCAGCGGCTGCCCCAGGTCGGCGCACGATCGCGCCAGCGTCCGTAGCACCAGGTCGATGGTGTGCACGCCCAGCGGGTCGGCGACACCACGTAGGTCGCGTTCGACTGCAGCCAGCTCTTCGGGTGGCTGATCGAGGCGTTCACTCGGTCTGCGGCGAAGTCTGCGGAGCCGGCGGCGCCCGGCCAGAGTGCCCAGGATTCCGGCGGCCAGCAGCGCGCCCACTCCGGTCGCGGTGCGGGTCGCCCAGTTCGCGGGGTCTTCGTCGAGCCCGTCATGATCGCTCGTGGCCACGGCGGGGACGTCCGGCACCGTTGCCGTTCGGCCGGGGCTGTCCGCCGCCGGATCGGCGGTGATCGGGGGAACGTCGAGCGGCGCAGCCGCCTCAACGGTCGGGCCCGGATCGGGAGGTGGTTGCGGGTTCGGGACGACGACGGACCAGCCCGGCTCGAGGTGGTCCGGGTCGGTGATCCTCGCCGTCCCCGGTGCGGTGTGCGCCGTTGTCGCCTCCCGCAGTTCGGGCCAGCGGTCGCCGTCGCCGAGCGAGTCCTGCGCGATCGACCACAGGGACTCTCCGGGCTTGACCACGTGGATCGAGGGACCGCCGCTGCCGGGCGGTGCCGTTGCGGTGCCGCCGGACGACCTGTCCGGGTAGCCGGTGGACTGGTCCGGCGTCACGTCGGCGGCGACCGGATCGACGTCCGGTACCAGCAACCGCCAGCCGGGCATGATCCAGTGGGCCGAGTCCAGCGAGCTCCCGTCGGGCTGCACCCGGCCGTAGTTGAGCTCGGCGATCTCGGCGAAGCGTGAGCCGTCACCGAGGTACTTCTCCGCCAGCGACCACAGGGTCTCGCCCCGGGTCACGGTGTGCTCGAGCAGGGCCGAATGCCCGCCGTCGCTCTCCGTGCCGGCGACCGTGTCGGGTGCGGGTGCCGGCGTCGTCCGATCGGGGAAAGCACCCGTGGCGGGCCGCGGATCCGGGGTCGACTGCTGGGTTACGACCTGGTGCGTTCCGGCCAGGGCGGCGGTCGGGCTGGCCGAAGCGGCCCCGGCGCCCGCGAACACCGCAAAAACCGCTCCCACCAACACCTTTGCCGCCCCCTGCGGGAGCGCCATGGCAGGCAGTCGTGGGGCACTGCGGCCGCGCAGCCGACAGCCGATCTCGGCCAGCACGAACAGGGTGAGCACGACCCACAGCACCCAGGCAGCACTCTGCACCAGCGACAGCAGGAGGGTGCCGTCGTCGGGGCTGCGCAGCGCGCCGCGTATGCGGTCGAGATCGGTCAGGACATCGGGGACGGGCCGGGCGCCGATCGTGATCAGCAGGGCCGGCGTACCGGCGACCAGGGCGATCAGCGTGGTCAGGGCCGCGACTGCCCGGAGCAGGGTTCGAAGCGCAGGCACCGGTCGCTCCTCCAGTGAAGTGGTCACGTCAGGGAATGTGCATTTCCGGTGGCGGCTGTGACACGGCGGGCCGACAGAATGGCGGGATGAGTGCAGAGCCGGATCTCGAACTCGACCCGATGGACCAGCGGATCCTGGGCGCGCTGCTCGAGAAGCAGGTGACCGTGCCCGCCTCGTACCCGATGACGCTCAATGCGTTGCGATCCGCCTGCAACCAGCAGAGCAGCCGCGACCCGGTGACCGACTACGCGGAGCGCGATCTGGAGGAGCGGCTGCGTGACCTCAAGCGGCGAGGGCTGGTCAGGATCGTGTGGGCCGAGCGCAGCAGCCGGGCACCCAAGTACCACCAACTGCTCGAGGAGATCCTCTCGCCGGACCCCGCTGAACGTGCCCTGCTGACCGTGCTGTTGTTGCGCGGGCCGCAGGCCCCGGGCGAGTTGCGCACCCGCACCGAGCGGCTGCACGCCTTCGCCGATCGGCAGGAGGTCGAGCAGTTGCTGACCCGGATGGCTTCGGGCAGTCGTCCGTCGGTCGCCGAGCTGCCGCGGCAGGCGGGGCAGCACGACAACCGGTGGATCCATCTGCTCGGGCCGGTGCCGCAGGCGCGTGAGGCGATCGCCACCGCCGCGGCCGGCGTCGACCGCGAGGCCGTGCTGGCCGAGGGGGGCGGCGTCCGTGATCAACGGGTGCGGGCCGCCTACGACGCCGTCGCGGCCGCCTACGCCGACGAACTGATCGACGAGTTGGACCACAAGCCGTTCGACCGGTGGCTGTTGCAGCGGTTCGCCGCGCAGACCGGAACCGGACCGGTTGCCGATGTCGGCTGTGGCCCGGGCCAGGTGACCGCGTTCCTGGCCGGCCAGGGGGCCTTCGCGACCGGGTTCGACCTGTCCACAGGAATGACCGACGAGGCCCGAACCCGGTTTCCCGCGCTGACTTTCGAGGTGGCGGATCTGATGCGGATGATGCGGCCACCTGCCGCATCCGGCTGGAACGGGATCACCGCCTGGTACGCCTTGTGCCACCTGGCCGGCTCCGAGTTGACGACGGCTCTGGCGGCCCTGACCAGGGTGCTGGCGCCCGGCGGAGTGCTCGCCTTCGCCCTGCACGTGGGTGAGGCGATCCATCACGCCGACGAGTTGTTCGGCGTCCCGATCGACCTCGACTTCGTGATGCACGACAGGGCCGCGGTGCTGGAGGCGGCGCGTGCGGCCGGGCTCGTCGATGTCGAGTGGTTCCTGCGCAGCCCGATCGACGGCCTGGAGGTGGCGACCGAACGGCTCTACGTCTGGGGACGCACCCCCGGCTGAGCGCCCGCTCACGAACGGGCCCGGTAGGTGTCGAGCGCGCTGGTCATCCGCGCGGTGACCCTCGTCGTCCCCGGGGTGCCCGGCAGCGCCAGGTCTGCGAACCGGACGACGCAGGTCACCGTCGCCTCGACGGTGGCGTAACTGCCGACCGGTGTGCCGAAGCCCGAGGTGTCCAGGGCGACGGACGTCGACACGCAACTCAGCTGCTGGCGCTCGAGGCTGCCCCGGGCCGCTGCTGTGGCCTCGGACCGGGCCGTCGACTCGATCCTGGCGATCGACGCGGACCGGGCCGCTTCGGTCGCGGCGGCCTGCACCGCCTGCCTGGCCAGGGCGAACCGTCCGGCGAAGATCACCAGTGCCAGGAAGAGCAACAGGCCGGGAGCCAGGACGACCAGCTCCAGGGTCGCCGAGCCGGTGTCACGGCGGGCCGGTCTCATCCGGTGATCCGCTCGACCGGCGCGGAGACCGTCTGCCGGATCGGTAACCCGCTCAGCCCCGGCAGCACGCTGAGCGACCGAGCCGAGACGGTCACCGTTGCCGTGGTCGGTGACCGGGATGCCGAGACCTGCATCCCTTGGAGCAGACCACCACCTGCTCGGGTGGCGAAACGCATTGCTGCAGAACGGCCTTGGTCTGCGGTGCCGGTCTCGGTGGCCGCGACTCGGGTTCCCTCCTCTGCCGTGGCCAGGGCGGCGCTCCTGGCGTAGAAGTACAACCCGGCCTGGACGACGGCGAACATCAACAACATGACCGCCGGGAACACCACGACGAGTTCCAGTGACGTCGCGCCACGGTCGGTTCGGGTGCGGCACAGGTGAACGACCTCGACGGTCGGCGGCCGCGGCGAGGTCAGTCGCCGGTGGTGATCTGGTCCATCCGGCTGTTCACCGCTGAGGTGATCGCCGCGATCACTGCCACCGCCAGCAGGAACAGGCCCAGCGCGATGATCACCTGCTCGAGGGTCACCGAGCCGCGGTCCCTTTGCTGCGCGGTCCGGGCGCGGGCGAGGAGTTGCTGGCCGAGCAGTTGCAGGAACGCGAGGGTCTGAACCGGCATGGAAATGTCCTCTCCTGGGGGGTGGGATGGCGCCACTGGCGGACTCGTGGCTGGTTCCTGGCCGTCGGCCGGGAGATCGGGCTGCCGGACGTCGAGCCGGGGCGACCGGTCGGCGGTGGCGCGTCACTGCACGGCTCCGCTGAGCAGCACCCGCAACAGAGCGGGCGTCGCCAGCAGCACCAGGAAGACCAGCGCGAGCACCGCCACCGGCATGCTCATGCGCTCGCCGGCGGCGTTGGCGCGGGCCAGCTCCTCGTTCTTCAGCGCGGCGCGCAGTGCGGCAGAACGGGCCCGGAGGGTGGTGTACACGGCCGCCCCCTCTTCGCCGGACATCCGCAGCACCGAGGAGACCTCGGCCAGTTCGGGCAGGCCGAGTTCGTCGGAGAGCTCCTCCAGGGCGTCCCACGGCGGTACCCCGGACCAGCGAGAACGCACCAGTTCCTCGCCGATCCGGGTGAACACCCAGGAGTGACCTATCCCGGCCGCCACCTCCATCGCCTGGCGTGGCCCCGACCCGGCGAGCCGTTCGAGGGCGACCAGATCGACATAGGCGCCTAGGGCCCGCCGGAACTCGGTACGGGCCTGTGCGGCGTCGGAGCGGACGTTGTAGTCGGGGAGGAAGCTCAGCCCGGCCGCCAGCAGCAGTGAGCCGGCCACCGGAATCGCGATCGGCGGACGCACGCCGATCGCGGCGAAGAGCGCCGTCGCCACCGGGGCGAACGCCAGGCCGACCAGTGCGTACATGGCCTTCTGACCGAAGAACCGGTGCATCGGGATGCCGAGCAGTACGAGTTCGCGCCGCGGCAGCCTGCCCCAGTTCGCCACCGGGAGATGGCGCATCAGCCAGAGCCCCGTGCGGTCGGAAAGCGTTGCCGCCGAGGGCGTTTCGAGATTCTTTCGGGTGATGGAGCGTTCCGGCGCGAGGTTGTCCAGGGCGGTTGTGAGATCGGACTGGGCGGGGGCCAGT